>CALGSR010000438.1 GCA_937902115.1 uncultured Bacillus sp.
AGGGAGCTTTTTGTAATGATGCAGGGATAATATTCTTAGGGTTTCTTTAAACTTTTCATTTGCTGATACATAGGCGATGTTTCTTTTCGTCATAATTTCTTTCACCGGTGTATCCAGCTTTTCTCTTAATACATCTTCAATCTCTCCATCTTCTATAATGTAAACAAGACTAGCAATTCCGATAGGCCTTGGTGCTAAATAACGTAAGACATCCCCATCGGATACCGTACCTGCCAAATGCCCACGATCATCGACAACGGGCACCCCGCCAATTCGATTTGAATTGAGGATCGCTAACAATTCCTTAACTGTACATGTGGATTTTACCCTAATCACTTTCGTAATGATGAAATCTCTCGCATGCATAATTAATCCCTCTTTCTACTTTTGAAACCGCAAACACTGTATACCAACGAGAAGAGTAGTGTTTGCAGGTTAAACAAAGTGGGAAGTAATTCAGATATTATCATAAATATCATTCATCACGTAATTGAAATCTTTTTTAAAAAGTCTCTGCAAAAGGGGAATTATGACAATTAAAGGCAGATTTTATTTCTCATTTTCTGTTCCAGACTTCCATTTTTCATTTTTTCAATATAAAAAGCGAACAGTTTTATCACTGATCGCTTTTTCGGAGGATTATTCCAATTACTGCACTTCTTTATAAATATTAATTTCTTGACTCTCCCGCATTTTCTTTAATTCTGGAACAATCGTCAGCACATGTTCACTTTGATTGTGCTGTTCCAATGCCTCTTGATTCTCCCACTCTTCTAACGTCATTAACACAGAAGGATCATTCAAATCTTCATGAAGGGTGTACATCAAACACCCCTCCTCTTTTCTCGTTTCCTCGACCAGTCTTTGAGCCAGATTTAAATATTCCTCCACCTTCACCTCGGATTTTAGCTTCGTTTTAAAAACCACTATAATCATTTTTTTGTGCTCCTTATCCGTAAAAAAGTTATGTGAACACTCAATAGTATAAGTACTCTCAATAAGATGACGCCTAACTTTCTTATTTTGCCAAAGCAAAGACCAAATACACTCTCATTAGAATGTCCCTTCTATCGTCTGATATTACAACAGTGGATTTTTATGGTGCTTACGGCATACAGGATAGTAGCTGTCATTGCCGCCGATTTGAATTTGCTCCCCATCTCTGACAGGCTTGTTATTACCATCAACTCGCAGCGCCATTATGGCCTTTTTTTCGCAAAACCAGCAGATGGTTTTCATTTCTTCAATTTTATCGGCATAAAGTAACATATATTGGCTGCCATCAAATAGATTATTTTGAAAATCATTTTTCAAGCCGAAGCCCATGACAGGAATGTTTAATTCATCGACAATATCGACCATTTGCAGCACATGTTCTTTTGAAACGAATTGCACCTCGTCAATCAAAACACAGCTGAGGCGTTCATGATAGTCATTAACGATTTCAAAAAGGTTCGTTTTAGAATCAATGAGAATCGCCTCACGCTGCAGTCCGATCCGCGATGCCACATAGCCAAGTTTGTAACGGTCATCCAATGCGGATGTAAAAATTAAAACCTTTTTATTCTGCTCCTCATAATTATGAGCCACCTTCAATATTTCAATCGACTTTCCACTATTCATTGCACCGTATTTAAAAAATAATTGAGCCATTTATTATCCCTTCACTTTTACTCTTTTCAAATCCTAACAAAAATCATTCAAGGGATATTGTAACACGATTCCTCCTGATCATACTGACGAATGTAACGGGGATGAAATTTTTGTTCAGTTTTTCCTTTTCTATGTGAAACTTAGGATGTCAAGCAGTCTGTCTAAACGATCCTTTCTTTACGTCAGGTGAAGTGCGTGAAGAGAAGGCAAACTGTCTTGTCTTTACACACTTGATTGATAACACCCGCTCATGATTGTTTCTGTAATAAATCTTGACAAACTCTTCATACGATCATATAGTTACCTACATTAATAGTTATCCATAGTAACTATATTTTTAAAAAGGAATTGATGTATGTGGAAGGATTTTTTCAACACTTCTTAAGCCTCTACAGGCCACTGATTGCAGCATTGAATGAATTACTCTATCCCTATGAGCTTTCATACTCGTTGTGGCAAGTTATTTTTTATACAAAACTTCATGGAGCTTCGACCCTTGTCGAGATTGCAAGCCATTATAATGTGGAAAAGCCAACCATTACAAGGAGGGTTCAGCGCCTAGAGGAACTGAAAATGATCGAACAGATTCCCGGGAAAGACAAACGGGAAAAAGTTATCCAATTAACAGCATTAGGGAAAGAAATCTATGTGAAATGCAGACAGGAGATTACAGAGTTAGAACATCTCGTTATGGAAGGAATTTTTGAAAAGGACCAATTCGTAACCTTTCAAACACTTCCAAAAATAAGGAAAAACATTATGCAAGGTGAGGGAAACAAATGTGAATAAAGCAAAATTATGGACAAAGGATTTTATCATTGTCTCCTCGATTAATTTTTTCTTGGCGTTGGTCTTCTATTTATTAATTGTCATTATCGGTGTATATGCGGTAGAAGTATACGATGCCAGCGCTAGTGAAGCTGGATTAATTATAGGTATTTTTGTTATCGGGACACTATTCGGGCGCTTGTTTATCGGCCGCAGTATTGATTCAATTGGCCGAAAGAAAACAATGTTCATCGGCCTGATCCTTTACATCGCGACAACCTCCCTCTATTTTGTCCCTGGAGGCATTTACTTTCTGCTTTTAACTCGTTTACTGCATGGGGTCGCCCTTGGAATTGCCAGCACTGCTATAGGAACGATTGCCGCACAAATTATCCCAGATGAACGAAAAGGTGAAGGCATAGGTTATTTTAGTATGAGTACAACACTGGCGACAGCAATTGGACCTTTCATCGGCATGTATATGACCCAATTTACTGGCTATCAAACAATGTTTGCTCTTTGCCTCTTTTTAGGATTTATCAGTTTGATCACAGCATTATTTGTTCACGTACCTGCATTGGAAGGCCTAGCGAAAACGAGTGAAATAAAAGGGTTTAAGTTTTCTAGTTTCGTAGAACCGAAAGCTGTACCGATTGCTGTCATTACGCTTTTGATTGGCTTCTGTTATTCCGGCGTCCTTTCTTTCATGAATTTCTATGCTATTGATGTGAACCTCGTTCATACAGCAAGCTTCTTCTTTCTTGTCTATTCAATTGCCATCCTGATTTCACGACCATTTACCGGACGGTTATTGGATCGAAAAGGTGCGAACTATGTGATGTATCCAGCGTTTATTCTTTTTACAGCGGGAA
>CALGSR010000439.1 GCA_937902115.1 uncultured Bacillus sp.
TCAACAAAAGCTGTCATTCCAGCATGAAGTGGTTTATTCATATCAATTAATTCATTGAGCTTTTTCATCGCCTCGCCAATTCCGCCGATTTGATCAATTAAACCATACTCTACGGCATCCGTACCAATGACATTGGTCCCAATATCTCTCGTTAAATTCCCTTTAGCAAACATTAAATCTTTAAAATCTTCTTCCTTAATTTTCGAATGCTTTGTCACAAAACGTACTACTCGCTCCTGCATTCTATCTAAATACTCAAATGTTTGCGGAACACCAATAACCAGACCGGTTAATCGAATCGGATGAACCGTCATCGTTGCCGTATCCGCAATAAAACTATAATCACACGATACCGCTATCGGAACCCCAATCGAATGACCCCCTCCTAAAACAATGGAAACTGTCGGCTTCGATAAAGAGGCTAACATTTCTGAGATAGCCAGACCTGCCTCAACATCACCACCAACCGTATTTAAGATCACGAGTAGTCCTTCAATTTTTGGATTCTGTTCAATGGCAACGATTTGGGGAATCAAATGCTCATATTTTGTTGTTTTATTTTGTGGCGGCAGTTGTAGATGTCCTTCGATTTGTCCGATGATTGTCAAACAATGGATTTTCGAGTCCTGGGGCATTTGTGCAATATTGGTCTGCCCTAGCTGCGTAATTTTTTCGATTATGTTTGACGAACGCTCTTCTTTTGGAGCCTCCTGATCCTCAGTTTCATTTTTATTACGAAAAAATGGATTGTCCATCTATAATACTCCCTTCAACTTTCGTGATAGGAATAGTATGAGAAAGTGCCGTCCATTTCATGCAAAATTTACATTTTTTACTCTCATGGTTTAATCTTGTTCAAGCAATTCAATAAAGTGGCATAATATCCTGGCGGTCAATCCCCAGATTACCTTCCCCTTATATTGATAAAAATATTGTTCTACTTTTTTCCTCTGCCATTGATAATTTTCACCGCCACTAATCAGTTCATAAGGAAATCCTTCCTCAGGCTGCACAATTAATTGAACACGGTGAATTTCTGGTTTCGTCGTAAGTAAATAGGAAAGCGGCACGGTGAAAATCTCCCCTACTTCTGATTCATTAGGTGTTATTTTATTGATATCTGAAATTTTCCCTGCAAAAGGGTAGATTAAATTACCATTCGGGGAGTAAAGAATATCAAGCGGGATGATATCTTCAATATCAGATTCATCAATTCCCAGCTCCTCTGTTGTTTCCCTTATTGCGCATTGGCGCTCATCCATATCAGACTTGTCCATTTTACCTCCAGGAAAACAAATTTCTCCAGGCTGCCTTCGTAAACTCATTGCTCTGACTTCAAACAACACATGAGTTTCATTATGTATGTTTATCAGTGGAAGTAATATAGCAAACTTTGATAATTTCTCGTGTCCAAGAATAGATGGCTTGCGGTCTTTTAATTTTTCAAATTTGGCTGCTGCATTCATCTTAACGACCTCCGACATGACTATTGAGCTCTATTATACACGGTTTTCTTATTTTAAGAAAAGTCACTGCTTCTTGTTGCTGACCACTACTCCTCACAAATGCATAAATTCACTACGTTACTTGTACTGAGAATTTTAAAAAACGGACAGCCTGTAATCAGGTCTGTCCGTCAATCGATTATTTTGTATGATTTAAAGCTGTTTCTATCACACGTCTCATCGCATGGATTTGACCGAAGTGATAGGATTCATGATAAATCGCGAAACTTGTTAACTCGCCAACTGTTGTTTGTCCAACCATCGGTTCAGGTAATTTTTCAAGGAAACGCTCATTTGGAACTTCTTTAATTCGCGCTAATTGTTCCTTTGAAGCTTCTAGAAGCTCAGCCACGCTTGGAGCTTCCCCTTTCCAATCAGCAGGCTTCGTGCCCGGAGCGAAATATTCGCTATAATTAGCAGGAAGTTTCTCATCACTGCCAAAAACAAATCTTTCAGTGACTAACAATAAATGACCGAGATTCCAATGAATTGTATTTGGAAATCCCGCAGGCTGTGCTTCAGTCACTTCCGCAGGCAATTCTTCCAATCTTTTTACTAGTCTTGATCGAACAATATCAAATTGATTTTTAAGTAGATCTCCCATATTAACTCCTCCATGTCCTTTATCTTTTACTATTATGTATTCATAATATTTTTAGGGCAACATTATATTATCTTTATTTAAGTTGCTTACAGTAGTAAACCATATTTTCTATTGTAACAAGCAAAACAGTGTTGATCAATAAAAAAGACCGTTTTGGATCAATTCCCTTTGTCATCTCCATATTCCGGAAGCGGAATTCCGTGCATTATTAAATGCTCCTCCATCCTTCCTACAATGATTTTCAACGTTTCAATACGAGAGAATTTTTTATCATTACAAGCGATGATATGCCATGGAGCATATTTGGTATCTGTTTTCACAAACATCTCTTCCGCTGCCGCGACATAGTCCTCCCATTTTTCCCGATTCCGCCAATCTTCGTTCGTAAGCTTCCAGCGCTTAAATGGATTATCCTGTCTTACTGTAAAACGTGCTAATTGTTCTTCTTCAGTAATATGATAATAAAACTTAACAATTAAACATCCGTCCACTGACAATAATTTTTCAAAATCATTGATTTCATCATAGGCTCTTTTCCACTCTTGCTCTTTGGCAAAGCCTTCAATCCGTTCTACGAGAACACGGCCATACCAGGAACGGTCAAAGATCGAAATTTGTCCATATTGAGGAATTTTTCGCCAGAATCGCTGTAAATAATGGTATCTCATTTCATGGGGCTCAGGAGCCGCAATCGCCATAACTTGGAACCCTCGCGGATCTATATATTCAGTAATCCTCTTAATAGCCCCGCCCTTTCCCGCGGCATCGACTCCTTCCATGACAAAGATCGCAGCAACTTTTTCTTGATGAAACACATGCTGCAAACGCAATAGCCGCCATTGATACTTTTTTAAATTTTTCTTATATACTTTCTTCTCCATTACCTCATCGGTAAATGCTTCTTTCAAACGTCCCATTTATGAAACTCCCCCTATCTGTGCTGAATAAAGCACACTTGCACTCGCGATCGCCCGATCAAGTTCTCATCTTTCCTCATTAAAATAGCATAAAAATATAAGCAGTGGTATAGCCGTCCGAAGAAAGAAAGCTGCAACTTGACCCGACTGTGGCAATATATATTCAGGTAACAGAACTTTGACCTTTTTTGCCATTCTTCCTATTGTAAAAAGATTTCACTCAAGTAATAATGAAACAAACAGCAAAATCAAATTATAAACGGAGGCACTATCGGTGATACTGGAGCGAGTTATATTAAGGCATTTGCAAATGAAACTGAAAACATCTTGGGTAACCAGTTATGGAACGATGACTACGAAAGATTTTATTTTAGTTGAAGTCATCGATGAAGATGGAATTTCTGGTTGGGGAGAATCGGTTGCTTTCCAAACCCCGTGGTATACAGAGGAAACGGTGAAAACAAATTGGCATATGCTCGAGGACTACTTAATTCCACTGGCCTTCCAATCTCCTATTGAACATCCAGATGATTTGCAGGGCCGTTTTTCTTTTATGAAAAAAAATAATATGGCAAAAGCGGCGATTGAAGGAGCAATTTGGGATTTATGGGCAAAGAAACAACAGTTGCCATTAAGCCATGCCCTTGGCGGCAGCCGCAAACAAATCGAAGTCGGCATCAGCATCGGAATTCAAGAAAGTGAAGAGCAGCTACTAAATCTTATTGAGGAATTCTTGGAAAAAGGATACCGCCGGGTGAAGGTGAAAATAAAACCAGGACAAGATCTATCGGTCATCGAAAGCATCCGCAAAAGGTTTCCCACTCTTCCCTTAATGGCAGATGCGAACTCGGCATATACGTTGAAAGACATCGACTTACTTAAAGAGCTGGATCAATATCAGCTTATGATGATTGAACAGCCACTGGCAGCAGACGATATCATTGACCATGCAGCATTGCAGACAGAGCTCAAAACCCCTATTTGCTTAGATGAAAGTATCACGTCCGCAGAGGATGCCCGAAAAGCAATCGACCTAGGCAGCTGCAAAATTATTAATCTTAAAATTGGCCGGGTAGGCGGCTTAAGTGAGTCGATAAAATTACACCATCTCTGCAAAGAAAAAGGGATTGATGTTTGGTGCGGCGGAATGCTTGAAGCAGGAGTCGGCCGTGCCCATAATATTGCCATTTCGTCTTTAGCGCACTTTACATTGCCTGGGGATACGGCCGGTTCATCACGTTATTGGGATAGGGATATCATTGACCCGGAAGTAACCGTTGAGAATGGTTTGATTAATGTCCCTGAAAAGGCCGGAATCGGCTTTGCGGTAAATCGGAAAATGGTCGATTATTATACCCTATCTTCTAAAACATACCGCAATCGAGCAAATTCGTCTGAAGGATGAAAAAAACGGCTGATTCTTAATCACATAGTAGATTGAATTAGCCGTTTTTTTCGTATGAAGCAGATTATCCTATAATATCACGTTTGTTATATCCTATCACACCGATCACAGTTGCGATCATAAATAGCACTGTTAAGGCGATTAAAGGCAGCACTCTCAATTCATCTGTAAGAAGCTGTGGAATATGTTCAAATACCGAAAGATTTACCAGCCATTCAGACAATTCAAGCGTTTCTTTTAAATAAAGAACTATAAAACAGTAGACGACATACAACCAAACAAAACTGGTTAATTTTGGCGCAGCTCCAATCAGTAGTACAGTTAGACCAACTATTGCCCACAATGCAGGCAAATAAACAAACGCTGTACTTAATATTTCTATGAAATCAATGGGTTCCTCCAAGACGGAGTTCCCGGAAGCCCATAGACCGAGCGCATTTACGAACCCCATGACTAGACTGACGAATAGCGCCAAAAGAGTGTAGGTGGTTAATAGATGTGTCCGTGAAACAGTGCGGCTGAAGAAATGTTCCGTCCGGTTCCTTTTTTCTTCTCCCTTTAATTTTAATACCACCATGACAGCCGGGATTACACTAGTAATAGAGATAATTCCCACTAGCATCGCTAGAAATTGATCTGTAAGAGATACGGAAGGATCGAGTGCCATAACGGACTGTACATACTCATTATCGGCAAAATAGGTTTCTAAATCTTTCAGGACAAATCCAAACGCTGCACAGATAGAAAAAACACCGATGGTCCATGAGATAATCGTTGTACGCTGTAGCCTTAAAGCAAGACCAAATGGTGTCTGCAAAAAGCGAGAGGCATGTATTTTCCCTTTTCTTTGCGGCAGAAACCCTGATCCAATATCTCGTATAGAATTCAAATAAAAAGCAGCAGCAAACAATACGATTGTGATACCAACTAACACGATAACTGGCTGCCAATGATTCCCCGCAAACACATTGGCTCGTAAAATGAGTCCAAGCGGCGATAACAAGGATAATATCTCATTGCCTGCATCACCAATAGCACGAACAATATAAAATAGAATTAGAATGGCAAAAGAGTAACCTGTCGTCCCTCTTGAGGTTGGCGATAGTTGGGCTAAAACCGCCGTGATTGCAGCAAAAATTAATCCTGTTACCCCTAAAATGGCTCCATAGAGAAATGAACTTTGCACAGAATAACTTTGGTTGTCCAACGCAGTCAGACCCATTCCTATTAGTACAGCAAGCACTATATTCGTTAGAAGCATCACAAGAATAGCCGCACTTAAATATGATAATCGTCCAACCGGCAGTGAACGGATGATCTCTGCTCTTCCTTCTTCTTCATCGGCCCTTGTACTTTTGCTGATCATTAGAATATTCATTACTGCAACGGCAATCGCTGAAAATAAAAGCATTTCGATCGCAAAAACGGCTCCAACTGACATATCTTCCATTTCATAGCCAATCCCAATCATCGCCTTCATAGCCGGATTTTCTGTAATAAGGGCATAAGCCTGTTGCGAGGCCTGATCCGGAAAGGCGGATGGATAGGTTGCTGCCGTTGCAAAAGTAACGGCGATTAACCCAACAAGCCACATCGTAATTTTAAAACGCTCCTGTTTCAGCATTAATTTTATCAGCGTTCCGGTACCTTGAAACAAAGAGGGAACCATTATTTCTCCCCTCCCACAGCATAACCGGCTTGATCGATTCCTTGATAATGCTGCATAAACAGATCTTCTAATGTCGGCGAGGCACTCTCCAATTTCACGACACCAAATGAGCTGATATAACGAATTACTGCGGCCAATTCTTCCGTATCTACCTGAAAGGTTAGCCCGGCATCACTTGCAACAGGATTGTGAACCCCTTTTATCTTGTCTATAGTAGGAATCGGTTCTTTTGTTTTAATCGTTAATTGTGTTCGTGTCAGATGGCGCATTTCACTCAATATTCCTGTTTCAATAATCTTCCCTTCACGAATGATCGCTATCTTATCACACACTTTTTCAACCTCAGATAATATATGACTCGAAAGGAGAACACTTTTGCCAGCCGCTTTCGCTTCCAATACATTTTCCTGGAACATTCTTTCCATTAATGGATCAAGACCAGAAGTCGGTTCATCTAAAATATATAAATCTGCATTGGATGCAAATGCTGAAATTAAAGCAATCTTCTGGCGATTCCCTTTTGAGTATGTACGGCATTTTTTTGTTGGATCCAAATGAAAGCGTTCAATTAACTCATCACGCTTTTGCAGATTTCCATTGCCTCTCATTTTTAAAAATAAATCAATCACCTCTCCACCGGATAGATTCGGCCAAAGGTTAGCTTCACCCGGAACATAGGCAATCCGCTTATGTATCTCAACTGCATCCTTCCAGGCATCCTTGCCAAAAATTTTCACTTCTCCTGCTGTTGCCTTCAACATTCCGAGAAGCACGCGAATGGTTGTTGATTTTCCTGCCCCATTCGGACCGATGAAACCATATATTTCACCTTCATTGATCGTTAAATCCACCTGATCTAAAGCGGTAAAACGGCCAAACTTTTTCGTTAAACCTCTTACTTCAATGATACTCATATTTATCACCCCTGCTCATAGAATCATAGAGTACACATACACATCTCTAGCATAGCAGGAAATATTCGTTATGTTCAGTATAAATTAGTTATTTTTGTTATTTATTCGTTTTGAAAATGAAAAAAGCAATCGAATAGCAAATATATTCGATCGCACTTTTCAGGCAAAACCCTTAATCATCATCGTTATCGTTATCGTCATCGTTATCGTCATCGTCGTCTGCATGCGTAATCGACTTAACTACTCCTGTAATGGAATTGATTTCAACAATATATTCGTGCTCATCACCCATTTCAACATTCACAATGTAATAGGCTATCCCATTAACCGTCTGAAGCCAAATGTCTTCAACCGCGCCCGTTCCCCCTGCCTGAACAAGTGCAATAGCAGCTGCCTCTTGCTCTGTCAGCTTTGTAGCTACTTGATTCGTATTCACAGTCACTTCTTTCACAATCGTTAAAGTCGATTCTCCCATCCCATGACGAAGGACCGCAACATAAACATTCCCCGTTTCATCTCTCTTCCTCTCAAGCGAAACGATGTCGCCCTTCTGCTTATTAATCGCAATTGCTTTAATGTCCTCTTCATTTAACTCTATACTTGAAGCTAACCCCATATCATCCGACTTTTTAGAATGAGGGGGGTCTGCTATTTTTTTTAAAGAGGAAATCTCACCGGAACTAGCATTCATTTTCAGTTCGTAAAGCCCTGTTTTCCGATCTATTTTCATTACAAATTCATCCGCTTGTTGTTCAATACTTGAAACAGTACCAGAATAGCGCTCCGACGCAATCTTTTTCGCTTCCTCAGCAGTTAATACACCGGCGTCGAAGAGGATTGGCTTTGTCAAAGGAATAATAAATACCATGAAAAGGATTAAGATAATAGCTCCACTGCCAATCCAAATTAGCTTCTTTTTCATTTTCCCACCTCGTTCATTTTTCTTCTATTATGTCTGATGAAGATGAGAATTTGATGAGAATTCCCTTATTTTTTGGAAAAATGCTCATATACCGGGAGTTCAATCGTAACGGTTGTCCCAATCCCTTCTAAGCTGTCCAAATTCATCACAGCATTCATCGCTTGGGCAATGTCACGGGCTAAGGACAAACCCAGACCAGAGCCGCCCATCTTTCGACTCCTCGCTTTATCAACTCGGAAAAATCGATCAAATATTTTAGGCAGATCTTCTTTTGGAATTCCAATTCCTTTATCGCTGATTTGAATATAGGGATGCCCCTTTTTTATTCCAACTTCAACGGTTATTTCGTCCTCACTGTATTTTCTCGCATTATCCAATAGGATATAGGTTAGCTGCTTTAGTTTTTGCTCATCGGCAAGAGTCATAATCTTTTCTTCTAAAATCTGAAGTTGAATGTCCCGATGATAGGCATTTTCAAAGGCTTTTACCGTCTCGCTCATATGTGTACCAAGATCAAGGACTTCCTTTTGAATCTTCCACTCCGCATCATGCTTAGCTAAAAGCAGTAATTGTTCAATCATATTTTTCATGCGAATCGATTCAGAATGGATCGCCTCGATTGATTCGTGAAATAAATCCGGTTCATTCAAGCCCCTTCTTTTTAGGAGACTGGAGTAGCTTTCAATAATCGTTAACGGCGTCCTTAATTCATGTGACGCATTGGCAACAAACTGATCTTGTTTTTCAAAGTTAGTTTCTAACAAATCAATCATATGATTAAAGGTCTCACGCATTTCATACAATTCATCTTTTGAGTCCTCTTCTAACTCAATTCGTTTAAATTGACCGCTTTTACGAATATCTGTCATCGTCTCAATGAGCGAAATAATCGGTCTTGTAATTAAATTGCTTAAAATTCGGCTCGATAATAAAACAGGGATCAATACGATGATGGTCACAGAAATAAGGACAAGCCGAAGTATGGCCAAGTCTTCCACTGTCATTTGAATACTGTTGTATATTTGTAAATTTGCAACGTCTCCATTTTGCAGAATAATCGGAATTGAATTAAAGGCATAATGTTTCCCTTCATACTCAATTCCCTCGATTTTCTGCTCATTATAAAATTGTATGTTGCGATCGATGAGTTTTCTTTCGGATGGCGTAACAGATTGTGTTGCTTCCTTCTTATCAGACGTAACGATTTGAATCATGCCGTTTACCGGGGCATATGCCCGTACAAGGGTATTTGCCGATATTTTTCCTAAAGAGCCAGTGATCGCTTCGGCGTTTTTCTCTGCTTCTTTCCTGGCCTGCTCCAACTCACTGTCGAGGATTAGATTACTAAAAATGAAATAAACAGCGAAATTAGTAATGATAAATAATCCGATAAATAATACAGCAGTGGATAAATTTATTTTGTTACGCAGCTTCATTTATCTTCCCTCAAAACATACCCCACCCCGCGGACCGTATGGATAAGCGCTTGCTCCGTATTCTGGTCCATTTTTTTGCGTAAATATCGAATATAGACATCGACGACATTCGTATCACCGAGATAGTCATATCCCCAAACTGCTTCAATGATTTGTTCTCTATTTAATACAAGTCGTTTATTTTTCAATAAATAAATAAGCAGATCAAATTCACGAGGTGTCAAATCAATATGCTCGTCCCCTCTTATGACTTCCCTTGTTTGTTCATTGACGATTAAATCCGCCATTTGCAGGACACCAGTTGGATCCTCCTCTTTTGGGATTTCCATTGGTTTCATCCGCAATGCAGCACGAATTCGAGCAAGCAGTTCTTCAATTTGAAATGGTTTCGTAATATAATCATTTGCGCCTAGGTCCAGTCCGGAAACTTTATCTTCAACAGAACTTTTGGCTGTTAATAGGATCACGGGTGTGTACGAGTCATGCGTTCGGATACGGCGCAGTAATTCGATCCCGCTAATTCCCGGCAGCATAATATCCAAAAGAACTAAAT
>CALGSR010000440.1 GCA_937902115.1 uncultured Bacillus sp.
CATTTCATCATGCGTCTTAAAAGTTGCACCTAATTCTGGATCCAATGTCAGAAAAGCAAAAAAAGGTCTTAAGGATACCACTGAATCATTGTCAAAGAAAATAAACGATGATAGACTGGTGAGTGCTAAAAAGACACTAGATACACTTACTAAGGCAAAAAGAAACGTAGATATTCATCCTCGTATGGAAGAAGCAAATGAAGTTTTAAATAAAGCATTCAATAAGTACGATGGAGTTACTAGCAAAGCTGATAAAGTGATCAATGAAAACGCTTTAAAAGGTCCTTTAAATCCATCAAAATATTTTTCTCCCAGTGCAATAAAAGCAAAATTAGATTTGTCTGCTGGTAAACAGGAACTTAAAAGAGCGCAGAATATGACCAAGCAGCAGACTAAGAGAATAAAACGAGATTTAGTTGACCAAATTGATAACGCTCAGAGAAAACTTTCTAATATCGAAAATGAAATCGATATTGAAGGCGCTAGTAAAGCAGTAAAGGATGCAGAAAAAGCATATAATAAAGCGATCGCTTCCAGGAAGAAAGCAAGAGGTGCCGCTTTAGTCGGCACAGGTGTTGGAATTGGTTTAAACGAAGCAAAAAAACGTAAGCAAAAACAGAATTCAGGCATATATTATTAAAATTCTGTTCACTGTGTACTTGAAAAGTAACGCTATAAAAGGTTATAATAAAAAAAGATAAACAAAGCATGTTATTTTATTAAAAGGAGGATTAATCGCTATGCTTAAACAGGCAGAATATAATGAATTCGTAGAGAAGCTTGCAGAAGAAATTGTAAATGATGCTATCGCCGAGAAGTTGGAAGACGAAGAGAAGAAAGATAATACCGATACAGAAGAAAAGGAACAAAAAAGGGACAAAGATACCGAGGATGATACTAAGGATGAAGAAGATAAGGAAGCAGAGGAATACATTATTGCAGCTATCCAAAAAGCTGCTGCTGTATTCGAAGATGCCGATGCTATGGAAAAGGCAGCTAACAACGTACTCGAAGAAGCTCAAGTATATAAGGAAGCTGCAATCAAGATATTTAACGATTATGGCTTGCTAGACGACTAACGACAATCCAATACGTACTAAAGGATTTCCTTTAGTTGCTAAAGGCTTAAGGCATTTCCTTGATTATAAAAGGAAATGCCTTAATTTTAATATATAAAAAGACCGAAAGGAGAATTATGATGGACCCAATCACAGCGATTTTTACTGGTCAAGAAATTGCTAGAACTGCAAAAGATACTGATAAAAATGCTAAACAGCAATTAAAGGCCGGAACAAATAAATATGATAAAATCCTAAAAAATCAAATTATCAAGGCTCCCGGGGGCGGAGGAGTGAGAAACGCAGTAAATATAAATCCCATGTTTCGAAATGCTGGAGAAAAAATTGATTTTCTTTATAAAGTAGCATCGGATAATCGGCAACAAAAAGGTTATAATCGCGGTAACAGAGATAGACGCCCATACAACAAAAATAAACCTTATGACGCAAAAGAAGAAATTCATTTAAGGGAAATTAATGATAATGACAAATCTTCTCTTAATCCTTATCTTACAGCGGGTGGTGCTGTATTAGGTTCCGCTGCGTTACAAGCCTTGCTTACAAAAGATCCTATGGCTCCCGTTAACAGCGCAAGAAAAGGAACGGAAAAGTTTATTCATAAAATTCCAAGAAAGACTATTGGCAAAAATAAGACTGTACGCAATATTCTTGATGTTATAAAAACTGGCACAAAACCAGTGTGTAGAACATTTCATAAAGATGCTACTACTAGTGAGTTTATTGACAAGATGTTTGAAAAAACTGCAAGTGATAGGCTTAAAAGTATAATTAGGGATGATTTTATACGTGGTGGAATAGAATCGATACCTTATTCAGCCACGCCCGCAGCTCTTAGATATTTTACAAATAAGAGTAAAAGTAGGCATTCTGATGAGTCTACGGATCACGATTCGAATGTTACACAGGTTGTTATTGATGTACCAATAGAATATCTGTATGGAAATAACAAAAAGAAAAAATACGATATTCCAAAACAGATATCGCCAAACAATTCAGATGTTACGCAAGCTGTGATTGATATCCCAATAGACTATCTGTATGGGAATAATAAAAAAAAAGAATCCCGTATGCCAAAACAAGCTTCTGAAATGCAGCATCCAAAGAGTTTATCATGGAAAGAATGGGCATTAGATACGCTGCCCAGAAGAGTAGCGCGTGGATTAGGAACTACAATATTACCGGCAATTGTTATTAATGTCACAGGCAGGAATATTAAAGGTGGGTTGGAAAAGAAAAAATCAAGTAAAAAAAATACACCGATAAATGCGCCTTTACCTAATGGCATGGCTCGTATTATTGTCCAAACTAATGGTTCTGGGATTAGCAAAAAAGCTTCTCAAAAACTGGATGACTTAGTAAAAATAGCTTCTTCTGTTGAGAAGACTGAGAAGAATATCAAAAAAAGTATCGAAAATACCGATACTGAAAAACAGAAAAAGAAAGAAATGCAAAAGCAAATATCTTTAATTAACTACGATGATTTAAAACAAGGTATTCTAAAACAACGCAGGATGAAGGAATAATATATTTTCTTTACAAGAGAGTTTTTTTGCTATAGAATAAATGTATTAAATGATGGAGGTGCTTTTAAATGGCAGAAATGAGAGATATACCTGGTACTCCGGATTGGATTAAGGCTGGATTAAAATCAAACACTACAAATCAACCTGTAGCGCAGCAGCAGCCGGAGACAGAAGAAAAGAAAGAAAATGTGAAAACAACCGCTGATTAGGAGGTGAAAAAGGCAGGGCTTAAGCCTCTGCCTTTCTTAATATGAAAATAGAAGAGAACAATTTTTTTAAAGAAGCTACTGTTGGCAGTAGTAGCATTTCAAATCCCACACCTGAATTCCGTCCGATGCCTATTACAATTCCGGCCGAATCTGGCTTTTATCAAAAGGATGACGAAAAAAAACAAAAGCAAAAAGGAAATTTTTTTGTTAAGACAGTTCCTTCTGCAATTATCGGGGCTGTTCTTGGTAATAGTTTCGCCAAGAATAAAGCGCGAAAACAGCAATTGCCGATTATTTTGCCCGCAGAAAAACACCATCGACAAGATCCAGGATTTGAGCAATATGATTATTACAAGCAGATGGAACATCTTTCAAATAATTTAAAAGTTATATTTACGCCGTTAAGCGTTGTTTACGTAGTTAAAGATAAAATGAAAGACATTCCTTTAGATACAATCGAAGTAGATGAAATGAATGAAGATATGTATGAAGCATGGAAACGAAAGGACTACTCTTATTATAAGAATCTAATCTTAAATAAGATGTACTCTGAAATTCAATTTGCTGAAAAAGCATTTGCCAAAAAAATTCTAGAAAAGCAAATGGGTATAAATAAAGCTATAAACAAGGAATCGTCAGAATGTTATGACTTAGATTTTGATGATTTAACTGACATAGAACTCTATCATTATGCATCTTTAGCCAGAGATTTTTTCAGTAAGTCGAATATCATTATTGAGAAGATGGCAAATGTTATACTGAGCGATTTAGAAGATGAGGATGAATGCGTGATAGCGGAAGCTAAATTAGAGAGACCATTTGATAAATATGCCGGTGTAATTACAGATACGCTAAGTTTATTACCATTTCACAAGCGTGAAAATAACATATCGTCTTTACAGGGTAAATTTCTAAACCCGAACTATTTAAAAAACAATGTTAAAATTGGATTTTTTCCTGACAGGGTGATCTTTGTTGTAGATGGTAAAATAGTTAGTAGCCTTCCTGTGATTTCAATGAATGAGGAAGGATTTGTACACTTTGAGAAGAAAGATACTGATTTTTTTAAATCATTTTTTGTAAAAGAAGTTCGCAAAGGGATTGCTAGATTAAATGACAAATTTCCGTCTCCGATTAAACAAGAAAAAACAGCCGAAGAAAAACTAGATGAACAAAATATATTTGTAAATAACAATGTTCATCCAGTAGTATATTTCTTATTGATGACTGCAAAATATGGGTATGAGTGGGTGGATTTTGATGCTGCTTCTTTGGTACAGATTATAGAAAAGGATTTTTGTTTATCAAGACCTATAGGAGATATCCCATTAAACAAAATTTTGTCTGTAAAAGTCGCAAGCAACGGTGACGTCGCTTATACAAGCAGACATGCCTTCGAAAAAGTTATTCGTTCTTTTAACAATAAACCAATTGATTTTTTTGCAAGAGAAACACAGGATCTTGATTTAGAGGACTTCGTTTTCGGCCTTGACGTCTTAAACAGGGTTACTCCTTATGATAATACCTATGATAACTTTTCGCCGGAAGTTTATGATTATATGGTAAAAATTCTTGCTGACAAGGGGAATTATATTTGGGGAGTAAATGTTAGCGGCACTAGTGAAGAGGTACAATTTATTACTTTGTTAAATTATTCTCTATTGTCCGAGTTGAATAAACGTTTTACTGCATTAATTAGTAACTCTACTAAAAAAAATGATATAATTAGGGAAAATGAATTAATATTTAATACATCCTTGCAATTAATTAGCATGGTTCAAAAACAACTTTTGAGTGATCCTAAAACAAATGTTGGAGATTTTGTAAGAGGAATTCTTAATAGTTCATTCGCTGATAAAAATGTTGCTGAAGTTATTATACGTCAAGTGGTTAAGAATATAGTGTTAGATGCAGAACTTGATAAAAGGGAGCAAATGCTTATAAATCAGCTTACGGATTTAGGATTGCATAATCAATAAACTGTTAATAAGGTGGTGAAATTATAAATGTCAGACGAAATGAGAGATCCTTTAATTCAAGTTGCTACTTCGGCAAAACAAAAAGAGCAAATATTGAGTGAGGCAAAGGAAGAAGCTAAAGGAATGATTAAGGTAGCAAATTTTAGAGGGAATACTCAGGACCCTTATCCATCCCCTTTTCTTAATCTTTCAGATACAAAAATTCCGGAAACATCACAAGAAATATTCCGCTGGTGTAAATATTTCTATATGTTTGATCCGCTAGTTGCCGGAGCGATTAATGCTTTGGCGGTTTTCCCCATTACGGAAGTTTATCTGGAAGATGTGAAGGATAAAAAAGGCCGTGATGATAGTGATACTCTGAAAACTTATAACAGAGTAATTCATAAAACTTTAAATATCCATAAGTTGCTAATCGAAATAGGTATCGATTATTACCTTTACGGAAATTGTTTTGTATTCGGGGAAATGTACACCAATCCGGCAACTGGTCAAAAAGAATGGAAGCACATGGTACGCTTGGATCCTTCCAAGATAACGATCGATTATAATCCCGCAACACAGGAAAAGATATATAAATGGGAGATACCTTATGGCATTGCAAGAATTGTGCGAACAAAAAAACCAAAAGCGGAATATGACAAAATACCAGAAATGATAAAAAAAGCTGTTATTGATAAAAAATCGGTTATATTAAATCCAAATAATGTTTATCATTTTTCAAGAGCAACAGATTCCCTTGGCGATAACCAAGTGTGGGGTACCCCTGTTGTTGCAAATGTTCTTAAATTGTTAATGTATCGTAATACGCTTAGGCAGGCACAGGAAGCAATTGCGCGAGAACATATTGTACCTATGAGAATATATTATCTCCAGAAAACAGATGATTTTAACCCGGAAGCAGACTGGAATAAGGTAGCAAATGATTTTGCACAAGAACTAATGAAATCTGTGAGAGACCCCAATTACAAAGTTGTTTCTCCTGTCCCGGTAAACATGTTAAGTGTCGGGGGGCAGGGTAGAGCATTGTTGCTAACTCCGGAAATTCAGCAGGTACAGGAAGAAATTCTTGCTGGGATGAATGTACCGAGAGAGTTCATATTCGGCGGAATAAGTTATTCCGGTAGTTCCATTTCTTTGAAAATCTTAGAGAATAATTTTATTACTTATCGCGTTTTGTTAAAAGATTTTATACAGAATTTTGTCATCAGGAGAATGGCCCAAGCTCGCAAAGAATGGGTTAATGAAAATGATGACGACCAATTAGTAACTGCTAAGATGACTGATTTAAAGATGCAGGATGATGTTCAGCAGAAACAATTAATTATTCAGCTTAATGGTGCTGGTAAGTGCTCAGATGAATTTATGTGGAAAACCATAGGCATCGATCCCGAAAAGATGAGAGAGGAAATTGAGCGTGAAGCTTTAACTGCAGTGGAACTAGAGAGCAAAGTACTCATGAAAAAAATGGAATGTCAAATGAATGAAATGGAACTGCAGCTTAAATTGCAACAAAAACAGGTTGAAATGAATGCGGCTTTACAAAATCAAGCGCAGCAATTAATGCCACAGTCTGGCGAACCTGTTGACGAACAAGTTGAAGGAGTTATGCCACAACAACAAAACGTAGATCAGCAAGAGCAGCCTGTACAGGAACAGGTTAATCAGCAGCCTAGACCAGAACAAGAACAAGTTAATCAACAGCCTGTACAAGAACAAGAAGCAATGATACAACAGCAAAGTCAAGCTGAAGACTTCATTAATAACATGCCTCCTGAGATTAAAAAGATCGCTATGCAAATTGCAAAACTACCACGCGCTTATCGTGATAAACCAATCGCTTCATTTCCTGCTAATGTCCAAAATCAGATAAGAAAAGCAATCCAATTATTGGAACAGTCGGAGGATGCAAAGAAAAAAGCGCAAATTGATATGAGACCAATGCCAGAAAAATTACCTCCTAGAAGAGATAGCTTAAAGTAAGGTGGTGTTTTTATTATATGAAGATCAGGGTTAAAGTATTTATATTACCAGGAGAAGAGCGTTTAGCTGAGGAAATCTACAACAACGAGGATTATGTTGTTGTAGATGAATTAAAAACTGCATGTCCTAAAGATGGATTTATATTCCTGTATTTAAAATGGGAAGATCACAGTAAGGAGGGATGATAACTAATGGTTAGTCAAAAAACAGAAGATTTAAAAAATTCCATTATAGATTTGATTCACCGTACAACTCCTATTAAGGGTAAAGATGGACGGACGATTGCAGTAGAAGATATTGAATTTACAGCTCCTAAAGCTGTTGATGATATAGATAAACAGCTTCAAATGAAGTATTCGAAGAATGGGAATTTAGAAGGATATATCAGTGGCAGAATTATAATAAGAGATGCTGATGATAAGATTATTGCTAAAAGCAATATAAAGAAAAATCTGATACCTGTTCCGGTTATAACAGAAAGAGATACTTATATCGTTAATGGAACCGAGAAAAATATTCTTAATCAGATGAGGTTAAAACCTGGTATTTACACAAACAAAACATCTAGCTTGGGTGATGTTAAAACAAATATCATGGTAGACAACTCTTCTATTTCTAGCGGGGAATATGTTCCACAGATGACCGTAGAATACAAACCGTCTAAAAATGAATTTACTGTTTCTATTAAAAGAGGGAATAAAACATATAATTTTAACGGTATTAACTTCTTACGTATTCTAGGGTTTAGAGATCCTGATATTAAAAAGATGCTTGGAAATGGGATTGTATCGGATCAGCTTTTTGAAAAGTACGGTAATAAGAATCTAAAGGGCATAAATGATTTATATACTGCAGTTATTGGAACTGTTCCAACTGATAAAACTCCTACCGAATTAAAAACGGAATTGTTTGATTTTCTTCAGAAAAATGCAAAATTCGGAACAGGGATTCCGGTTGTTCAGGCAAACTTAGGGTTAAAGGAAGACTATCTTTCTCCAAAGATGATTGCTGGCGCTGTTACAAAAACTTTTGCCGTATTTCAAGATCAGGTGGAAGAAGATGATAAAGACGATCTTCGATTTAAAGATGTCTTTGATGATAATGATTTTATATTAGAACAAATTGAGAAAGATTGGATGGACTTTGTTAACGATGCACAAATGGTATTGGATAGTGGCAGAAAAGATATTCGACATACTGATATCAGAGCCACCACAAAGATTGGAAAATCACTAGGTAAATTTATGAGCAGTAGTTCTCTTGTTCAAACTCCGGAAGAAACAAATCCATTGTTTATGACAGGAATGACAAAGAAAATTACTCAATTAGGCGAAGGTGGTTTAAGTCCTGATTCTGCAAGAAATGAATTTTCTGCGAGAAATCTTTCCGCAAACTCCATGAACAGAATTGATCCTATCGAAACTCCCGAATCCACAAATATTGGATTAGTTGAACACTTAACACAAGATGCTAAAATTGAAGACCGAACAATTAAAGCCCCAGTTTTAAAAGTGCGTGATGGAGTTGCGAAGAAAATAAAATCAAATGAGTTTTATCTATCTCCAGATGAAGAATATCACAAAACAATAGCGTTCAACGATTCTCGCTATGTTAGTAATAATAAAGACAACATCACTTTTCTTAAAGCAAAGGTTCCGGCAAGACGAGCCGGGAAAGTTAAGGAAGTTTCTGTATCAGAAATTGATTATATTGATAAAAGTCCTAGAGATGTTATGGGGTATGCTGCAAACATGATTCCATTTGTTGCTCATGATGATGGTAATAGAGCACTTATGGGATCGAATATGCAAAAACAGGCAATTAATATTGTTAACCGAGAAGCTCCACTTGTCACTACTTTAATGGATCCTGATAAAGGAATTACTTACGATGAATATATCGGAGAACAATATGGTAAACCGGTGCGTGCTGACGTAGTTGGCGTAGTTGAGAACGTTGACAAAGGTAAAATTACTATTAAAGGTAATGATGGAAAGACTTACATTAAACCATATTATGAATATTATCCGCTTAATCAAAGCTTTATCAACAACGAAGTCAAGGTTAAACCTGGTGACAAGGTAAAAAAAGGCGATATGCTAGCAGAAGGATGGCAGACAAAAGACGGAAAACTTGCTCTGGGTCTTAATGCAAAAGTCGCTTTTCTTCCATATAAAGGCTACAACTACGAAGATGGCATTGTGGTAAGCCGCTCTCTTGCGAAACGTATGGCTACAGAGGGAATGGAAGAGCAAGAGATTAACATTCCTACCACGCACAAGGGTGGACGTGGCAGCAATGTTATGGAAGAACTTATCGCTTACGATAGAGACCCTTCCCTTAGGCAGCGTTTAGATAATGACGGAATTATTAAAGTTGGTCAGCATGTAAAACGTGGTGATGTATTAGTCGCTACTTTAAAGCCGGTTATTCAGGATGCTGGAGATAGTATAGAAGATGCTATTTTGTCTGCGGATAAAAACCAAAATTACAAGAAAAATTATTTCAGTATCGATAGTTCCAGTTACGTTGAGGGCGAAGTTAAAAGGGTTACCGTGGTTAATAATCCAGATGGATCAAATAAACAGAAGATTGTTATTACGCTTATAAATTCTAAGCCACTTAAGATTGGTGATAAAATTTCTGGACGTCATGGTAATAAGGGTACTATTACCAAAATTTTAGACGATGATGAAATGCCCGTTGCAGAAGATGGAAGCGAGATTGACATAATGTTTTCTCCTCTTGCTGTTCCCTCACGTAAGAACGTTGGACAGTTACTCGAGGTACATGCAGGATTAGCTGCAGAAAAAAAAGGTCAGCCATATGCTATTACTAACTTCAATCATAAAGAAAAAGATAAAGTGATGAAAGCACTTAAAGAAATTGGTTATCCGGATGGAAAAATGAAAGTTACGCTAAAAGAAAAAAATCCAGATGGCACGATTAAAGAAATTCCTGCTGAAAACCCTGTTACTGTAGGTAATATGTATATCATGAAATTGAAACATAAAGCTGATGATAAAATACAGGCTAGGTCTAACATGGAAACCAGTCCAAATAGGAAAAACTTTATGCCGGCAAAAGTTGTCGGATCTGCGGCAGGCGAAAAGCATAATCCACAAAGTCTTGGCGAAATGGAAATGAGGGCATTACAAGGTCATCAAGCTGTTTGGAATATCCTAGAGAACTCTACCATCAAATCGGACGGTGGTGGAGATGCTCAACAGAGAATTGCTATGTTTAATGCAATTGCCACCGGTAACTTAGATAGCTTAGATGTACCCGCAACGCCAGAATCCTTGAAGGTTTTGAGTGATTCCTTGAAAGTATTAGGGTTAAATGTAAAGCCTTTATATAATGGGAAAGAAGTAGGTACATTTGATGATGTTTTTGATAGCATGATGATTCAGCCTATTAAATCTTCTGAATTTATCAAGATGGTTGGAAAAAATGCAGAGGTAAAAGCGCCTAAGATGTATAACGCCAAAGATATTACGGGCGAGGCTTCAAAGACAAAGAAAAAAACATCATCAAAAGAAGGCGATGAAGCTTCAAAGTCAAAGAAGAAAACAGTAATAAAGGAAGATGAACCAGTAAAAGATGGATTGGCAGATCCAAGAATATTTGGTGAACCTGGTACTCTGGATGAAAGAAA
The DNA here is from genome assembly GCA_937902115.1 of uncultured Bacillus sp. GTDB lineage: Bacteria > Bacillota > Bacilli > Bacillales > Cytobacillaceae > Bacillus_BD. Next base: position 10,432 of record CALGSR010000440.1, read on the forward strand.
AAAATGGGGCTATATTAAATTAGGTGCTCCATTGCCAAATCCAGTATTTATGCAAAATAAATCTTATAACCCATACTCTTTATTAACCGGTATGAAGACGGATGATCTGCAAGCTTTGTCTACTGGTAAAAAGGTAATGATTAGTGACCCAGATAAATATGCGCCATTTAACAACTTGGATCCTAGTATTAGGGAAAAACATAAAAAGGATATGATAGAAGCGGGATTAAAACCTGGTGATTTGGTTTCCCCTGAAAAAATTGATAAATTAAATTCACAAGGTAAATACATTCTTTGGCAGGTTGGTGGTCAGGCTCTTCAGAGCATAATGGATAAAATTGATGTAAGGGAAGAGCTTGAAAAGGCAAAAAAAGAATTAAATGCAGCACAAGGAACTAAAATTGATAAGGCATACAAAAAAGTTAAGGTCCTTACTATGTTAAACAATAATAAGATGGAAGCATCTGATCTTATGATGCACTATGTACCAGTTGCTCCATCTTATTTAAGACCGGTAAGTAAGACAGATGATAAAAAGAAGTACATCATTGATGATTTAAACACACTGTATGGTGAGCTGATTAAAGCAAATAATCCGGTAAAGGATATTGCTGAAGCAGGTGACTTATATCAGGTAGAAGACGCTGTTAGCGCAGCACGAGGTACCGGGAATATATATAAGGCTATGATGAACTTAAGTGGCCATGTTACAAAAAGAGACAAGAGAACTAAGCGAGACTTAAAAGGTATTAAAGATAGTATAGGCGGCAAAGAGGGTATTGTCCGTGGACAGCTACTTAGTAAACGGGTAGATTTCTCCGGACGTTCTGTAATCGGTGTAGATCCTAACCTCAAGATAAACGAAGCGAGTATTCCTATGGATATGGCTCGTGATTTGTATAAGCCGTTTGTTGTAAAAGAGTTAATTGACGAGGGGTTTGCAGCAAGCGTTCCGGAGGCAAAAAACAAGATTAAGGCACTTGACGATGACACGAAGTATGTAATTAGACAAGTGGCAAAAGACAGGCCCGTGTTGCTTAATCGTCAGCCTTCTCTCCACAAATTTAATATTATGGCATTTAATCCTATTATCAAGGAAACCGAAGATGGCGAAGTAGTGCGTAGTATTCATCTTAATCCTTTGGTAGTAGAGGGTTTTAATGCTGATTTTGATGGAGATACAATGGCATCTCACGTTCCAGTAACAGAAAGGGCTAAAGATGAAGCGAAGAGGATAATGATGCCGTCAGATAATTTAATTAATCCCACCAACGGGAAAATGATTATTAATCTGCGTCACGAGATGGTTTTAGGTGTATACTACTTAACTTCTCACTGGGATAAACCAGAGGGTAAAGGAATCAATTATACAGATTATAAAAAACTTAGAAAAGACTACCGAGAAGGCAATATAAAAGCTCGTACAAAAGTTAGCATTGGAGACATGAATAACGTAACCGCTGGTCAAGCAATGTTTAACTACTTACTTCCGAAAAAATATCGTAATTTGAAGCAAGTTTGGGGTAAGTCACAAATTGGCCAGACGATGCGACAGATGTATGCGGACGCAGAGGCCGATGGCTGGAAAAATATTTCAAAGATACAAATCAGTAATATCATGGATGATATCAAACAATTGGGATTTGAAGCTTCAACGAGATCAGGTATTTCTATTAGTGCGACAGACTTTAAGAAAGTAGATAATGCAGAAACAATTTTCGACAAGCATGTAAAAGAAGCACAAAAAGAACTTGGAGATACGGAAGAAGCACTTATTACTGGATGGCAACGAGCTGAAAAAGAAATCGAAAATGATCTTAAAAACGGCAAAATACTTGATAGTGATAATCCAATTCAAATGATGATGGCGTCTGGTGCACGAGCTAACGCAGGCCAAATTAGAAGAATGTTAGTAACTACTGGTGTTGGTATGGATATAAACAAAAAACTAATTTCGCCTATTAAACACTCTCATTTTGATGGCTTATCCCCTGAAGAGTATTGGATTCATGGCAAGGATTCAAGAAAAGGTATGTCGGATAGATCTATTTCAACAAGAGAACCAGGTCAAATTACTCGTGAAGTTTGGTCCGCTGTTCAAGATGTTATTATTGTAGAGAAAGATTGCCGTACTAGAGATGGTATATACATGAATAAAAATAACCTTGGTCTTGAGGGTAGAATTGCAGCCGAAGATTTGGTAAGCGAAAAAGGGACCTTACTTGTAAAGAGAAACCAGATGATTACAAAAGAAATCCGCAACAGAATTTACAAAGACACATCAATTAAACAGGTAAAAGTAAGATCTCCATTAAAATGCAAATCTACTGGCGGCGTTTGTCAACAATGCTATGGTGCAATGCCCGGCACAATTCAACTTCCAAAGGAAGGTACTCCGATCGGCGTATTAGCATCTCAGGCAATGGGCGAACCAGTTATGCAGATGACGCTTAATACGTTCCACTCTGGTGGAACTGGTTCCTCTGCAACATTAGGAATACCAAGAATTGAAGAAATCTTAAATCTCGGAAAGAACAAAGTAAACCCTGCAGCACTTGCTAATAATAGTGGCACGATAACAAGGATCGAAAATGGAGTTGCGAAAGATACTATTTACATTGATAACAAGCCGCAAATTATTCCTCATGTTGATGGCAAGAGCCAGAAATTGAAGGTTTCTGTTGGAGACAAAGTGATTAAGGGTGATTTCCTTACTTATGGTGATGTTAACGATCTGCTTAATGAAGCAAATGAGAATGTTGTGTTTACTAATGCTGATCCGAGGAAACTCTATAAGTTAAAGGCGAATGCTTTTGACCAGGATACTGCTAGAGATTATGTCCAGGAATATTTAACTGATTCCATGGATTATGCGATATCTAAAGCTACCAGCCCAGGTGCAATGGATCGTAGACATATGGAAACTATTATTGGCAAGATTACTTCAAAGGCTAAAGTAATTGACCCGGGCGATTCTCCTTATATGAAGGGTGAGGAAGTAGACCGCAATATTCTTGTAAAATGGAATACAGAAAATGCCACGCCCTACAGTGTAAAGAAGTTATCTCTTAATAATGCAGCAGCAGTTACGGGACACAAATCCGGAGAAACTTACAAGGACAAAAAAGGTAAAACAATTATTGCTAAGGGAGAAGTTATATCCGATGCCACTTTGGTTGCATTAAAAAATGCAGGATATAAAGACATCAAGGTATATCCGAAATTGATTAACTTTGAAAATACTTTGCACTCCAAGGATACGATTGCTACCAGCGGACACGAAAATTGGTTTAGTAACCTTGGGCATAAAGATGTCATGACACAACTTGCAAGGGGAGCAGCCATTGGCCAGGTAGACAAATTAAATGATCCACGATCCAGACAAATGGCAGGCAAACTATTAAATATAGGCGAGGGATTTAAGATTGCACCAGATAAAAAGAATGGTATTGCAACTAGAATGTTTAATCTATTCAGCAAGAAGTAGGGATATAGCAGACTGATATCAGTCTGCTATATTTTATCTCTTGACAAGAGAATAAGAAATATTCTATAATTATCATATGGAACAAACATTCTGATATTGGGAGGGATTTAGACAATGAATGATAAAAAACGAGAATTACCAATCAAACAAAAAATTATTAATGAAGAGGTTAATTATTCAAGAGAGCAATTAATTAGAGCGCAGCTCGAAGTAAAATTCTTGCGTGATTTCATTAAAAAAATGGATGATCCAGAAAATGAAGAAGTGGGTACATCAAATTATTTTATGCCAAAGGAAGAAATTCAGAGTAGGATTTTAGCTTATGAAGGATCTATAGAATATTATCTTGATCGAATGAGATACTATAAAGATTTAAAAGAAAAAAGTCTTCAGATTAAGGAGAAGACAAAAGAGAAACACGAAAAGATTATTCGGGATGCTTTTCAGGATTATGCTAAATGTCCCGACAAACTTGTAATAAACGGCGGTAGCGTTAGAAACGTCTGATCCTCCGTTTATATAAAATTACGGGTCGTGATCTTGGTTCGTTTACTTCTAGGCCTATAAGCAAACTACTCCTTTTGTGGCCACAAGGAGGGTCAAAAACTGAAGGATGGCCCGTAATAAATTATAAGGAGAAATTTCCATGGAAAGTAAGAGCGCGGTAAAAAAAATTAGTCACAAGCAGATCATTAAAATGGTATGCAATAAAACAGGCGGTAGTGAAGAAGAGGTACAAAAGCATATCAACTGCTATATTGATACGATTATGGAACAAATGTGCTCCGGGCACAATGTTGGTATTCAGTACCTCGGTACAATGAGAGTGGAACGAGTAGCCAAGAAACCCGCATGGGATTTCCAGTTACAGCGAAACGTAGTAAGGCCAAGTCGAACGCTGCCCAAGATGTCATTTAATAGGGAGTTTTCAAATAGAATAAAAAATATAAGACAAAAGTAAATACCACCGGGAAACCCGGTGGTATTTTTATTTTATTAAGAATTTTTCTACTTCTTTAATATCTCTGGTACCTGTCTTTTCATAAGGAAAACTGTTAAATATTTGTCCTTTGTATCTTGCTGTTGACATTCTTCCGTCTAATACGACAATGACACATTTATCATCAACTGTTCGCACGCCTCTGCCAACAGCTTGTTTTAATGTAATTACCATTTCTGGAATATAAACTTTGTTAAATGTCTTACTCCCTAATATTTTTTGTATTTTCATCATAACAGGTTCTCCGGGAGAGGGGAAAGGGAATTTATCAATGATCAAA
>CALGSR010000441.1 GCA_937902115.1 uncultured Bacillus sp.
AGGGATAAATATTTTAGAAACTTGAAAATTTGAAGGCAATTTTATTTTGCAACTATGGGAGGCAGGGGAAGGGTTGCTGCTTCTTTTTGTTTTATCCAATTTCCGTAACTAGGGGGACAAGCTGCAATGTTGTATTCAGAAAAGTGCCTTTTATAGTGGCGATGAAGGACAAAATTAGGAAATAAACTGAGAAAATGTCTTTCATAGTGGCGATGAAGGACAAAATTGAGAAATAGACCGAGAAAATGTCTTTCATCAAGGTGATGAAGGACAAAGTGCAGAAATTAAATGAAAAAATGTCTTTCATAAGGGGAATCCCAGAAAATTGTGAAACACTTCCAGAACCTTAATCGTATATATACAATCAATCATTCAAATATTAGTAGATTCATATGAAAATATTGTTCATTCGTTATCGGAGAAGTATTCAAATCGATTCAAAAAGGAGGGGGATTAAATGATTAAGAAGCTGGGAGTTTTCTTTGTTATTCTGTTGTTGCCTGCCGTTTTAGCCGGATGTTCCGGTGGTTCACGTGTAATCACGTTCGGGGAGATTGAAATTACGGAGAATGATATGAGAGGAAGTTACAGCAGCTTTACCGGAAATTATTTTAAAAATGTAAAGATTGAGGAGGGAGCAACTCTTACAGTTAGTTTTTCAGTCAATACTGAAAAGGGGGAACTGACGGCAGATGTGTTAGACTCTGAAGGGGAGACGCTTGCCGTTGTGGAGCCCGGGGGGACAGTGGTGATTGATGATCCGGGTAAATATAAGCTGCAGGTAGAGGGTAACAAACATAAAGGGAATTTCACTCTATCCTGGGAAATTGAATAAAGATACAGAGGCGATTCTGGAGCTATTCAATATCACGAACCGCCTCATTAATTACGGATTCATAGACTAATTTGCTCAACCACAATATTGTTTAACAATTTTTTCATAAATGATAGAAGCTGATTGGCAAGTGGAATTTTAAGCGATACATTGATTTCTCTGTGCATCCTTTGCTTTTTCAGTCATAATGTTGTAAGTATAAGTAGTACGGAGAATGAATTTGAAATGGCATCTGTTAAGTAGGAGAATGGAACTTGAATCAGATTAATCTTAAACTCACTATTGGTATCTTGCTTGGAAATCTATTTATCGCTTTTTTAGGAATTGGCTTGGTCATTCCAGTCATGCCGACGATTATGAATGAGCTTGGCCTTAGCGGCTCGACGGTCGGTTATTTAGTAGCGGCATATGCGATTGCTCAGATGGCCGGTTCACCCTTTGCTGGAAAGTGGGTTGACAGTTACGGACGTAAGCCGATGATTATGATTGGCTTATTTATTTTTGCCTTTTCGGAGGTTTTATTTGGTCTTGGAAAAAGTGTAGAGGTTTTATTTGTTTCGCGGATACTGGGAGGTTTCAGTGCTGCCTTTATCATGCCGGCTGTTACTGCGTTTATTGCTGATATTACATCAAAGAGCGAAAGAGCAAAGGCGCTTGGCTACATGTCTGCAGCGATTAATACCGGTTTCATTATCGGACCGGGTATCGGGGGCTTTTTAGGGGACATCAGCATCAGGCTGCCGTTTTTTGCCGCAGCTGTATTTGGTGCTGTCGCTGCGATCGTTTCCCTGTTTTTCTTGAAAGAACCTCCTAGACAAGGAGCAGATAAAAAAATACAGACTGAGAAGCTGAGTTTGAAGGGCGGACTGCGAAAAATTCTTCATCCGCTGTATGCCGCAGCTTTCGCATTAATTCTTATTTTCAGCTTTGGCTTGGCTTCCTTCGAGTCTCTGTTCAGCTTATTTGTTGATCATAAATTTGGACTGACACCAAAGGATATCGCCATCGTTGTCACGGCTGGGGGACTGCTTGGAGCCCTCGCCCAATTGCTTCTTTTTGATCGTTTAACAAAAAGGATGGGGGAAATTGCACTGACACGCTATTGCCTTGCCGTGTCTGTGCTCCTGACCCTCGCGACTACTGCGGCAAACTCTTATTTGGAGATTATGGTTATCTCCTGCATTTTATTTATTGGTTTTGATTTAATCCGGCCGGCGCTGACAACGTACTTATCAAAAATTGCCGGTGATGAACAGGGCTTTGTTGGGGGAATGAACTCAATGTTCACCAGTTTGGGGAATATTTTTGGGCCGATCGTTGGCGGAGCTTTATTCGATATTAATTTGAATTATCCGTTTTATTTTTCCGCTGTTATCCTGATCTTAGGGTTTATGATCGCTGTATTTTGGCGACCGGGAGTGAACGGAGAAATCCAATCTGCGGGCTGAAAAAAGCACGGAATGCCATATATTCCGTGCTTTTTATTTTCTAAAATTGTTCAAAACGGCGAAAGTTAATCGTTGCGATGGCAACGAGCAGCAGCGACAGGATCATGGTTGTACAAATGACAAGTACGCCATGTTCAGCCAATTCTCCCTGCAGCAGTACTGCAGTTGCTTGTGCTCTGATATTGGAAGGACTCCACTGAGTATATTTTGTAAAAAGTCCGGATAATGCAGAAAGACCTCCCAATATCACGATGCTTAATCCGGCAATCCCACTTGCGGCCTTTAGCCAAGTTCCTGTCAGAAGCGTGACTGAGAGAATGAAGAGGAGCCATAAACTATAGATAACAAAACTCGCAATCACTCTTTGCCACGGCACAGGATTAAAAAGTAAATTCGTATAATACCAGGTTATCCCATAGCTGAAGAGAAAAGAGATAATGGTGATAATGATTTGCGAGGACCATTTGCTGGTAATATACTGCAACGGACTCACCGGTCGAACCATCACCAGCGTTAATGTCCCGTTCTGCTGTTCATTGGAAATAGCCCCCATGAAGGCGATCACGATCAGTAATGTTCCAATCGTTCCAAATTGGCTGAGTGTTGAAGCTAAGACCTCCTCACCTGTAGGAACCGGGATTTCGATGACAGCCCCTTCGGGAAGATTGCCGGCACTTTCGAGAATTTGCGGCATGTAATAGGTGGAAATCGGCTGTGAAATCCCAAGAATGATAAGGGCTATTGGCAGCCAGATCCACTTTCCGTTCCGCAGGGCTTCTTTCATTTCTTTTTGTAAAAGCGTTAGATAGTTATTCATTGATTCATCATCCTCAAATAAGCATCCTCCAGCGAATCCTGTACATGTTCAAAATGGAGGAGGGTCAAGTTATTTTCGAGTAGTCTGTTTTGCAAAAGGCTGGTATCAATAACCGGTTCACCAAAGTAAAGAACGGCCGTGTGCAAGTCCTTGTATTCGATATGGGTCAGTTTTGAAATACCGTCAAAACAGGATTCCAGGGGTTCGACTGTGCTGATTTTAATGGCAGAAGCGGACTGATTACTTTTCAGGTCGCTTAAGCTGCCGTCCCACTTGATTGTTCCTTCCTTTAACATAATGACCGAATCACAAACCTGTTCCGCATCGTGCAGCACATGAGTGGAGAAAAGAATCGTCATTTTCGCCTTCAATGTATGAAGCATTTTAAGTACATCTATCCTGCCGTTTGGATCAAGGGCAGATACCGGTTCATCAAGAATTAAGAGCTCCGGGTCATGGATTAGTGCCTGGGCAAGCCCCAATCTCTGTTTCATCCCTCCGGAAAAACCGCCGATTCTTTTGTTTTTCACCTCAAGAAGACTGACAAACGCTAATGTTTCATCGATTTTGGCTTCAAGCTCTGCTTTTGTTAAATGTGAGAGCCTGCCGGCGAACTGTAAGAATTCCTTCGCTGTCATCCAGGAAAAGAAGGAAGGCTGCTGCGGTAAAAAGCCGATTAGCCGGCGATTATCCTTTGTCTTGCTGCCGGGAAAGTGAATCGTACCGGAAGTGGGTGTCAAAAGGCCGGTGAGCATTTGCAAGGTGGTCGTTTTTCCGGCACCATTCGGTCCAATAATGGCAATGCACTTTCCTTTTTCGATTTGAAAAGAAATCTGTTTCACCGCTTGGTGCTGTCCATAGTTTTTTATTAAATCATTTACTTGCAATAAGATGTTTTCACTCATGAATTTTTCCTCCCGATAACAAAATAAAGGATCGGGCCAACTAGATTGATAAAAAGAATGATTAAAACCCATAACCATTTCGGACCATTTGTCTCCTCCTGCTTGATACAATTAACTAAAGCAAAGACAGCTAAGATGAATTGCAATATAATCAAAGGGGCAATGAGTGCCCAATTTAGGTCTGGCATGTCCTTCAACTGCTACTAAAAACATAGACAAATGTACTCATTTATCTACGCTAGACATTTTCTTGCTTCTACGTGTCCCGCCTTGCCACTTTCTCGCTACTACGGTTGATCTAGCACTCCACAAGCGTAAATTCGGATGTAGCCCACCCTACACATATACAGACTAGTTAGGTTAATACTGTATATTCCGTTGCCTGTTTTAGATTTAAACTGGCATTAAAATCTCGATCTAATTCCGCATCGCAAGCCTCACACGTAAAGGTTCGCTCAGATAAGCTAAGCTTCACCTTCTTGTATCCACAACAAGAACATAACTTTGAAGAAGGGTAGAACCTATCTACCATGCGTAATTCAATGTCATACTGCCTACACTTAGAAAGGAGCCACTCTTTAAAGTAATAAAAGTTTTGTTGTGTCACTGCTTTCGATAGGTGCTGATTTTTCATCATGCCTTTCACGTTTAAATCTTCGATTGTGATATAAGTTGGTTTGGTTTTCACCAACTGATTGATCACAGATCGTACATATTCATGTCGGATATTGGCTAGTCTAGCATGCAGTTTTTGAACTCTTATGAGTTGTTTCTGCCTGTTTTTAGCGCAGAATTCACCTCGCCTTCGATTTTTATTTTGTTCGTAACTACGGCTTAGCTTTCGCTGTTGCCGCTTTAATCTCTTTTCAAGTTCTTTTACTTTCAGTGTCTTATTGACGTTTGGAAATGTTTTATGATGGCTGCATATGGCAAATTCCTTTATCCCCAAATCGACTCCAATTCCATCATAGGTGTTCATTTGAACTTCTTGCTTCTGTTCGATCTCGCATAAAACTGATACATAGTATCGATCTGCCTTTTGTGAAATCGTACTACTTGTTACCTTCATATTCGATGGAATATAGTCCTATTCTTTCAGTCGAACCCATCCAAGGGTAGGAATCTTGATTCGGTGGCGTTCTACTAACAAATCTGTCTTATTGTTCTTCGGAAAATAAGCTTTCACATCTTGATTCCTCTTTTTCTTAAACCTTGGAAACTTAGATAGTCCTTTAAAGAATCGTTTAAATGCAGTATCACAATTCATAATAGATTGTTTCACAGCTTTACTCGAAACATCTTTTATCCAAAAGTCTTTTTCTTTTGTATGAAAATTATTAAGCCATTTAGAAAAATCATATCCAGATAAATGCTTCCCTGTTTCTTTGTAGTGCTCTTGTGCAGTAGACAGATAAAGGTTATAAACGTAACGGCATACGCCTATCGTTTGATGTACTTTCACTCGTTGCTTATCACTTAAAAAAATTTCTGTTTTAAACGCCTTTTTCATTTCATTCACCTCCTCACTTACATTGTACGATAGCCCTATACATGTAAGGAGGGATTAAAGTGACAGAAAATCGAAAAACGCGAATTTACGTTCGTTTATTATCATCCTTTTTCAAAAAGCTCGAATAATTCCATGACGAAGAGATTACAACAAGAACTTAGTTTGAACTTGATTTGTAAGGATTAGATAAAAGGTTTGAATACGTTTGTCTATTATTACGTACATTTAACTACAATTTTATTTACTGTTCATACCTCCTGTTTTTCACCGGTTTCGCCTGGTAGCCCCGGGCAAAGCCTTTTTCACATGATGGTATGGATTAGCCCCGCCTTTATTGGACGGGGTTTTTTTTATAAAAATAATGCTATGCTGTTAAACCTTGTTGTTTAGCCATACAGATATGACTAAAATCAGCACTGAATATTAACAGAGCCTACAAATTAGTCTTCGAAAACGAAGTTTAGATGGGTTGCTTCTGCTAATGTTGGGTGCTTCGTGTCTTTGTCCGAAAGAATCGGGTTTGCTGTTGGCCAGTCGATGCCTAGGGCCGGGTCATTCCAAAGAATGCCGCCGTCATGCTCCGGTGAATAGTACTCGTCCACCTTGTAGGCAACTGTGGTGTCCGGCACAATCGTACAGAAACCGTGGGCAAAGCCTTTTGGCACAAGCAGTTGGCGTTTGTTATGTTCGGATAAAATCACTCCAACCCACTGACCGTAAGTCGGAGAGCCTTGGCGAATATCAACGGCAACGTCATAAATCGCCCCTGTGATGCAGCGGACAACCTTTGTCTGCGCCTTCGGATTCAATTGAAAATGAAGTCCGCGCAGTGTGCCGACTGGTGCTGATAACGATTGATTATCCTGGATAAAATCATAATGCAGGCCTAAGTTTTCAAAGACCTGTTTATTGTAGCTTTCCATAAAATAGCCGCGGTGGTCGCCAAATACCTTTGGTTCTAAAATGACCACACCCGGCAATTTTGTCTCTATTCTATTCATCTGGATGACCTCACTTATTGGATTGGGTTCGGACCTGTGCTGGCAATTTTCATCAAATATTGGCCGTATTGATTTTTCAAAAGTGGTTCTGCCAATTCGATGAGCTTATCTTTTGTAATATACCCCATTTTAAAGGCAATCTCTTCAAGACAGGCAATTTTCAAAGATTGCCTTTTCTCAATCGTTTCGATAAATTGTGATGCCTCTAACAATGATTCATGCGTACCGGTATCAAGCCATGCATAGCCACGGCCTAACAGCTCGACGTTCAGTTCGCCTGCATCGAGGTATTTTTTATTAATATCAGTAATCTCCAGTTCGCCGCGTGCCGATGGTTGAATGCTCTTCGCAATTTCGACGACACGATTATCGTAAAAATAAAGCCCTGTGACGGCATAGTTTGATTTCGGTACTTCTGGTTTTTCCTCGATCGAAACCGCTTTGCCTGCTTGATCAAATTCCACGACACCAAAGCGTTCCGGATCGTTAACATAATAGCCAAACACAGTTGCACCGCTCTTACGGGACTCTGCTTTCTTTAATAAATCCGTTAAGCCGTGGCCATAGAAAATATTGTCGCCAAGAACTAAAGCGACGCTGTCGTCACCGATAAATTCCTCACCGATGAGAAATGCTTGCGCCAGTCCGCCCGGATCCGGCTGTACTTTATAGGATAGATTTATTCCTAAGTCTGAGCCGTCCCCTAAGCTTTGCTCGAAGCGCGGCGTATCCTGCGGGGTTGAAATAATTAAAATATCTTTGATCCCTGCCAGCATTAAAACAGACAGCGGATAATAAATCATTGGTTTATCATACACAGGCAGCAGCTGCTTGGATACGACCTTTGTTAACGGATATAACCGTGTACCGCTTCCTCCTGCCAAAATAATCCCTTTCACGAACAGTCAACTCCTTTTCTGTTTCCTGCATTCATTTAAATTTGGGCGGCGGGTGTCGAATGAAAGACAAACCGTCCCATGATTCGTTTCTGATCCACAATAAAGTATAACAGAGGCTAATTTTTAGTTCATCATTTATTTAGAACTTTTTACAAATCCTTACCAATTGCAACAATCGCCTATCCGGACGTAAAAAGGGTCCTTTTTAAAGCATCATTACTGCCTTTTATATTGCATAATCGAGAAAAAAGTGCCAATTCTCCCCTTTAATTTTTGCGAAAATGGGCGTCGCTTCATCCCGGTCACATTGCCGCCATGGCGGACATACTTCATTAATTTATCGTCAAGAAAGACAATTTTTTTCTTTTCGAGCATCGCTACTAAAGCGATCCATTGATCGTGCATTTCAATCGTTGCCGGAAATGGTGTAACTAGTGGCAAAAGTTCCCTTTTGAACGCCATGAATGCTCCTGTAAAAGCATTTTTCAATACATTCCCGAAAATTCCTTGCGTGGTATTGTTATGGTTGTATTCATTCCAGGATGGATGAATTGTCTGCAATTCACCATCGACAACGACTGCATCATGGATGACAATGTCTGCTCCCTGCTCATTGAAGGCTTTCAGCACCGTTTCAACTTTCGTATCTTCCCATAAATCATCTTGGTCACATAAAAAAATAATTTCACCGGATGCCAATGAAATCGCCTTTTCGAAGTTCTTAATCGCTCCCATATTTTGCTCATTCACGAACACTTTCACGCGGTCGCCGTATGTGTCTTTAATAATTTGCACGGTATCATCCGGCGAGCAGTCGTCAACTACGATAATTTCATCGTCTTCCTTCAATTGCTTCACGACCGTATCAAGCTGGCGGACAATAAAAGGAGCCCCTTTATACGTCGCCAGACAGACAGATAACTTCATAATGTATGTATCTCCTTTACTGGAAAAGCACCTTTTATTTCAATGGAATGCTTTGTTATATTGAGTATGTTCCAAATCAGGAAAATAAATATGCCTTCAGAATGCTATGCAGCCACATTCTCTGTGCTCACTTTCACTGCGTAAAAAAATGCTCATTCAAGGACGGTAGCCCGGCATTTTCACTTTATTTGCGGCGTACAATTCAGGTAAAACACAAAGAAACCGGAACTTCCCCCGATTCCTGAACATCTGACTCATCTGGCCGCAAAGGCATTCCAACCACTATTTTAAGCTTAGCGCCAAGACCTGTAAACCTTTATTTCGTGCCAAGCACCAAGAAAGGACAATTGTACGCATGTAGTGGACATTGATGTTTGCAGTAAACCCCGGTGGGACAATGAACCTGGAACCTTGTCCCACAAAAAAACGCCGGCTTATTGAGTGAGCCGGCGCAGGGTGTAGAGGGCTATTTTTTTGTTTTTTACCAGCAACAGCTGTTTTAGCAGCCGTTTGCCGAGCTGTTTTTTATAGGAAGCGTGCAAATCCTTTTTATACTCGGAGTAAAACTTCATCTCTGCATCGAGAATGCTTTTGTAGCGCCATAGGGACACTGTGCTGTAATCCATGACAGATAGTTCATGCTCGAGCGTGATGTCGACGAGAAGCACCTTTTGGCCCCGGGCGTAGATTTCATGGAAGAGCCAATGATCTAAATAATCTAACGGAAATTCTTCGTTAAAGCCGCCGATTTCATTTAAAAAGCTGACCCGGAGCAGCGACCCGGAGTTGATGGCCATGACCGCTTTATTTTGCACGCCCGGCGCTGGACGCTCAACCGTTAACGGCCGCAGTGAATCGCTGTACACAGGGGAGACCATTGTCCCGCCGCTGTTTATTTTTGGAACCACCGCCGCAATTGTCTTATCGACTTGCGGCTCGCGGCAAAACGCAGCCACATACGGTTCAGTTACCTCAGTATCATGGTCGAACAGCAAAAGCCACTCGCTTCCCCTTTGCTTCGCCGCTGACAAGGCATAATTATAAGCTGTCGCGATGCCAAGATTACGCGGGTCATGAACATAAGCAATCTGCAATGCTGGGTAGTCCTCAGACCTGAAATCCTGTTCCTCCGGGCTGTTATCGTAAAGAATCAAGTCCATTCCAGCCGTATCCTGCCCTTTCAGCGCCTCCATCAACGTAGAAAAGGTTTTGGACTCAGCAATCTTTTGTTTATAAAAAACAACGACAATGGTCTGTTTCATGGCTTAGCCTCCAGCGAGCTCTTTTTCCTTCCGATTTTGCGACACTATCAGAATGAATAAGAAAAAGACGATTCCAATTGGGTTATTAATAAATGGATTGATATTCGTTAACAGCAGCATGCCCATAAATGCCGCTAACAGCGAGATCTCTAGCGTAGAAATTCCCCGTTTTTGCTTGTACACCACATGGTAATTATAGAAAGCATACAAGCACAAACTAAGCCAGACAGCAAGACCGATGAGCCCCTGCTCAACGAGAATATCAAGGAAACTCATTTCAATTCCAGTCACCCGTTCCCCGATTTCCTGACCGTAACCGGCTCCGAGAACCAAATATACCGGGTCCTTCAAAATGTCGATCGAATAATAAATATCATCGACACGGGAACTGACGCTGACGTCATCCACATCTTCCATCTGTTTCTTTTTCCCTTTATTCTTAGTTTCTTTTTCTTCCGAAGTATTTTCAAAGCGTTCCAGCGTCATATAGTTAAATAGCACCGGAACGGAAAGTACGATTACCATACTGATGAGCATTTTTTTCACAAATTGCTTTGTTGTAAAAATGGCCTTCATTTTTGCAGCGAATTTCTTGATTGGTGCAGTCAGAATTCTTGCATCAAATAAAACAATTGTAATCATGGCAATCATAAAGGCAAGCAAGAATCCTCTTGTCTCCGACCATAAAACAGAAATTGAACAGAAAATCACATTCAGAATATCAATCTTGCTATATTTTTTTGCCAAAACAGCATTTAATGAAATAATCAATGCAACTAAGACGAAGAAATGACTCTTATAAAAAACACTTCGGCTTGGTCTGAAGAATAAGTCATCATTCATGATGTAGTTCATGAAGCTCCAGTAAGCATGAAAATCAGGCGAGAAAATCGTTTTTCCTAAAATGGAGACGATGATGGTAAAAAGTGAAACCGCCAGTGCACTGTATTTCAGCAGTGTAATAATACGTTCCTTGGAAAACCTGTCATCCGTAATATAGTACGCTAACGGGAAATAGGCCCCAATGAAAGATACCCGGAAGAAATCCGTCACAATATCCGATAAGGAATGATCATTAATAAATCCCGTAACACTTGCGAAGACAAAGCTGCCTATTAATAAATAGATAAGAATAGTTAATGGATTAAAGCGGATAAAAGTATTGACCTGTTTGTCTAAAAAGGCTCTCTTCTGAATGATTCTGAACATGAAAGTCAGAACTAAAAGGACGAAAAGAACTTGGCGTATCGAAAGAAAACCGAAATCAATGAGCCTTCCCCCACCGCCGACAAACAGCTCAACAAAAAACAATGTCAGCAGTACTTTTTCAAATTTATTCATAAAAAAAATCCCCCACGTTTGATAACTCCACTTCTTTGAATCAATGCTAATGCCTGTTCAGCCGAAAAGTTCCCGGCTTTGTTGACTGGCTGACATCCCCATTTAATGAAGTTCTCCCAATTTGTCTTCCAGTCCGTATTTTAGAAAAAGCGCCATCCCCACTTATTAAAGAATTTGTACATAGACTTCATGAAAATCTTAAATAATTTGGAGTTTTTGTGAGCCCCTCTTTCATAGTAGTGAATCACGGTTGAAAATGGGGTGTACATGACCTTCTTGTTTCGCTTTTCGAATTCAAGACAGAGATCGTAGTCTTCGAAATACATAAAATACCGTTCGTCAAAGCCTTTCACTTCTTTAAAATCCTCGCCGTTAATCAGCATGAAACAGCCGGAACCGATGCGGATTTGTGAATATTTGTCATCCGGCAGATTGCGGCATTCGTAGGACTCAAGTCGTTTGGCAAATGTTTTTTTCACAAAAGCAAACGGAATGTATCGAAGTGCATAATCGAACACGGATACACGGTCACGGATTAAATATTGTGTTGTGCCGTCCGGATTCAAAACCTTCGGGACGAGAAGCGAGATAGACCGATTCTCTTCTATGTATTGCATCATTCGCTCCATTGATTCCTTTGTCAGAAGAATATCCGGGTTAAAGACTAGGAAGTACTTTTCCGGTGCCTGAAGCAGGTTGTGGTTATGTCCGAATCCGAAACCATTGTTTTCATGATAGAACGTTATATCCGCAAAGTCCTGATATTCCGCCAGCTTCTGCTTGTATTCTTCCTGCGAATCATTGTCGAAAATGACAAAGCGCAAGCTGTCATCTTGTCCAAATTCACTCTTTAATTGGTCCAGGACTTTAAATATATGTTTGCTGTTGTATGTTACGATACTTATCGCTACCTTAGCTATGGTCACGTATTCTCACTCTTTCGTTTCAAACTATTGTTGGAAAAGTCTATGTTAATGACAATTTTTTTCTCTTTTAGCACTTCAGCTTACAATTATAGCATCATTTAATGACATTTTGTACAATTTACAAATGTCTTTTTTTACAAATCTCCCTACACTTCTTATTCACAACGCAACAAGTAATTATGTATTCCTGACTAGGGAATGATTTGGACATTTGTTTCGGAGATTTAGCCTCGTTGGATCTGCTGTTGTTTTTTCGACAAAAATCTAGGGCATCACAGCGACGCCCCAATTGAGAGGGATCGGGGTTGACCATCGCACAATAGAAAAACGCCTTGTTTTAAAGGCGTTCATGTTTTTTATGGTGCGGAGCCGATACAGCATAGGATTTCTTTGGCTGTTTATGTTTGGTTCGCGCTGTGTTGTAGCTTTTTCCGATAAGAAATGGCAAATATTTCGTAATGAGGATCGCGATGGGACTGACGATCAATACCGCTGCAATGCTGTAAACGAGCCCTAATAGATTAGGATTCGGAATGTAATCCGCGAGACGACCTGAGGTAATATAGTTCGTTAAGTTAAATCCTAAACTAATGTGTAGGGCTAGAAATATTAGTGACTTCTCTCCAAGAAATTTTACAAAGGAAAAAGCAAGAAACTGCGACAGATAGAAAACAAAAAGGATTGCCAATAATGCCCACACAGCATGATTTAAGAAGAGAAAAACACTGTCAGGCAGATAAGGGATTTCTGATATTTGCTGAAATATCCTCGTATAGATTGTGTTATCCACCAGAAGATAAAGATAAATGACGGAAGCCAGAAGCAACAGCGGTGACTTTTTCCCGCTGTTCCGCAGCAGCCCGGTCGTTTTCATGACATAGCCGCAGGCAAAATAAAACAGATAATAGAGCGATTGATCCAAACTCCATGGCAAGACACTTTCTGCTGTAAGCGCATTGAGATACCTTATCGACAGAATCGATAATCCTGCCGCTGCCAGCCAAATGATGAATGGTTTTTTGATATATTTTACGAAAAAGTAGAAAAGAATCTCGATCGTAAAAAGAGATGTCAGGAACCAAAGCGGCTCATCAAAGTACAAAGCATTTCTTTGCGAAAGAAGAAATGCACTCATAAATGCTTCGAGATTGATTTCGGCCTCCAGTAATATTTTCCCTAAATATAAGGAAAGGAACGAAAAAACGGTATATGGGATAAGCAGTGACTTTGCTTTCGCAAGTGTAAAGCTTCCTGCGTTAGGATGTTTCTTGTGCGAAAAAAGAAAGCCGGATAATAAGAAAAATAACGGCATGTGAAATACATAAATTTGGGTCCTGATAGCAGGTTCGAGCATCGTATGGCCGATAATAACCAAAAAGATCCCGATGCCCTTACTTATGTCGATCCATTCAATTCGCTTATTCATTTTGTACCTTCCCTCGTGTGACATCCTGCCAAAAATATTATATTCCTATATTTATCAGAAACAATCAGTTATATTCTGGCAATTATGGCAGCTTTATGACAATTTTCGACAAAACCTTGGCCGTCACTTATGGAGGCCTAAATTTTCTTTTTGAAACTTTTTACTTTTTTTTCCGTATTTGTAAGTAACAATGGTTATTTATTTTGTATGGACGGAGGAGAACGGGATTGTTATTAAAGGTTGGAATTAAGGAAGCTGGGTATTCTTCTGAGTCCCTTGTGTTGCGGGATATTGCGTTTTCGATTGGCGCGGGAGAGCTTGTGGGACTGATTGGCCCGAATGGCGCCGGGAAAAGCTCGACGATTAAATCGATTCTTGGCATTTTGAATCATGTCAAAGGTCAAATTCATGTCGCTGAATATGCCTATATCCCGGAGAGGCCGATTTTTTACGACCGTTTGACACTGTGGGAACATGTCGATTTTCTCTTATCAACACTGGAGGTCAATGAGGAGGAGTTTACTGGGAGAGCAAAGGATTTATTGCATTATTTTGACTTGTCCCATGTGATCCATGATTATCCGGAAAGTTTTTCAAAAGGAATGCAGCAAAAGTTGATGCTGATTCTTGCCTTTTTGAAGCAGCCGGACCTGTATATTATTGACGAACCATTTATGGGGCTTGATCCAAGGGCTGTGAAAAAGCTGTTACATTTAATTGAAAAAGAAAAGGCGCGCGGGGCGGGGATATTCATGTGCACCCATATATTGGATACGGCAGAAAAGACATGTGACCGCTTCCTCTTGTTGTTAGATGGGAAACTGATTAGCCAGGGTACATTAGCGGATATTCGCCATGACAGCGGTTTGCCTGACGGCTCACTGTTTGATTGTTTTGATGTGTTGACAGAAAGCGGGGCCAATGTCCGTGACCGGTAGAGCATTATTTTACAAAAGATTTACAGAAGAATGGAAGTATCAATGGGGCGTTATCAAGTCTGTTTTGGACTGGTCGATTGTTCTGTATCTGGTGATTCCGGGCGTTGTCATCGGGGCGTTTATGTACCGGGAAGCGTGGCACTCGATTGAACTGTACTGGATCAGCGGCATTCCCTTGCCACTGCTGTTTGCCGTTCTTCTGCTGCTGTCGGTGGGCGGTCATTTCCGGACATATTTGCTGGAGGCGGATTTGCTGTATCTCCTGCAGCGCAAGACAATTCTTCTCGAGTTGAAGCGGTTTGGGCTGATTTCTTCCCTCTTCTTTGCAGCAAGTGGAAATGCGGCAATAATTGTCCTTATCCTCCCTATTCTTGTCGGGAGCTATCAGTTAACAGGATTGGAGATCATGCTTTTATACATAGCCGTGTTTGCTGCCCGCATGCTTTTTATGACATTGAATAAGATGATCGCCCGTCCGCTTTATAAATGGCTGCTTTTCCCCTTCTTATATCTAGCTATCCTGATTTTACTAGCAGCTGCGGACCCGTTGATTTATGGAAGCGGCAGCGGCCTCATGATTCTGCTGCTCGTCTATTTTCAGCTGACGCAGCTGACAAAAACGAACAGGTGGTTTCAAAGGGAAATTGAAATTGAGAATACGGAGCGGTCGCGATACGTTAAATTGATTATCAATCTCTCAAGGGGAGTGGAAAAGGAAAAAGTGAGCACAGCAAAACGGCCCTGGTTGCTTTTTCCGGCATCAGAGCGCCTCTTTAAAAAGCGCAGTAAGGAAAATGGCCTGCTGGAAATGCTATTAAAAAGTTTTTTGCGCAACAAAAGCTACTTGAAATCCTATTACCAAATGACGGCCGTTGCACTGGCGGCCATCATGATCCTGCCGCTGTGGCTGAAATGGCTCGTGTGCTTCTCGTTCGTTGCTTTTGCCTTTTCATGGGTGCGAAGTATTTTTAATAAAATGAAAG
>CALGSR010000442.1 GCA_937902115.1 uncultured Bacillus sp.
CATTTGCTCCACTTGATCCTGCATTAAGGACAGTAATGGAGAGACGATGAGCACCTGCCCCGTGAGGAGATAAGCCGGCAGTTGGTAACAAAGCGATTTTCCCGTACCGGTAGGGAGCATCGCCATGGTATGAAAGCCGTCTAAAACTGATTGAATGACCTCCTTCTGTCCTTTACGGAAAGAAGAAAAGTGAAAATATTTTTGTAAGGAGTTTTCTAACAAGTGTCATCACCAAACTTTGCCAATACTAAACGAATCTCGAAATAACTTGCCTCTGGCACATGCTTGCGAATTTCGCGCAGCTGTTTTGTATTCGCTGCTATGATCGCCTGCCTTATTTGCTGCTGTTTTTCAAGTCTGACATATTCATCTATCGCAAATTGCGGCAAATGTAAAGCTAGTTCCACTAAATGATCTTCAATCGTACTCTGCTTTAAGCGGCGTATATGAATAATATCGTCAAGTGACACACCTTGTTGAAGAAGAGTGTATGTTTTTTTCGTTGAATGCGTCAATGGCTCCGCTTCCTGTCTGTCGAGAAAAGGAGACAAAATCGGATACTGTTCGATTTTGTCTTCCATTTCCGCAGCAAGATAATGGAGGACATTTAAAAAAAGATAATGATAATAAACCGGATCTAGATTCATTTGTTGTGCTGCTTGCTTTGCTGTTAAACCTATATGGCCGCAGCCGCTGAGCCGAATGACGAATAACTGGATTGATCGTCCTTTCGCCTTCAAGGCAGTCCGTTAATTCTGTGAATAATTTCCTTGCCAGATCATTTCTGCTTAAGGCGTGGATTTTTAAAAAGTCTTTAACCCAGAATAAAGTCTCAGGTCTTCTTTGAACCGGTATGTATTTTGTTTCCCTATGCTGCAGATGGGATATGACCTGTATCGCCAATGACAGGCGCTCCCATAGACGAATACCAGTGCGCCCGTATTTCCAGCCATTTACATATAAGGGAATGGGTGTGTAAACAAGCGCTTCTTCAAGTGCCGCTTCTCCTTGTTCTGTCATAACAAAGTGATGCTCAGCCGTTTCCGTAATAAAGCCTGCCGCTTGAAGCTCTGCACTTTGCATATCCAGTTCTTCCCTCGTTATGGAAGGTTCTGTATAAAAAAAGTTGCTCAGCTCAAATAAAGAAGCATCTTGAATCGTTTGCGAGGATTTTTTTCCTTGCAATAAATGATAAATGGAATAAATCGTTCGTTCCCCATTTAATTTTTTTAAACAGGATAACAAGATCATTTGTCTAAAGGAAACATGCATCATGATCACCATTTTTACTCTAATTGTTGTCTACATTGGAAAAAGAAAGCATGCAAATGTTGTCTATAATTGCTTATGCTAATCATATCATGAAACATGGATTCTGGATTTATATTTCAACAAATTCCCATGTTATTGATGACTCCATCTATTGATAAACATTCTCATAGATTTTTTCTATTGAAAAGTTATCCAGACACTATTACAATAGGTTATGTGAAATATGTTTATCGTTTACATCGTTAAGACGATAAAATAAATCGCTTACTTATTTTGGGAGGTTTTTTTACATGGCAAAATATACTATCGTAGACAAAGAAACTTGTATCGCTTGTGGTGCATGCGGAGCAGCTGCACCAGACATCTATGATTATGATGATGAGGGGATTGCATTCGTAACAATTGATGAAAACCAAGGAACTGCAGAAATTCCTGAAGTTTTAATCGACGATATGATGGACGCTTTTGAAGGCTGTCCTACTGATTCCATTAAAGTAGCTGACGAAGCTTTTGATGGCAATGCAACTAAATTTGAATAATTTATTTCAATAAAAAAGGCTCGCCAATACGGCGGCCTTTTTTGCACTAATAACAATTGAAAAAGCACTCGAAAATGAGTGCTTTGAAATATTTATTTATAAACGGTCGAGTAACCCGTTTCTTCTACCTGTAATGATGATTGTTTGTTTAACCATGGTCGAAGTTTTGTAAATAGAAGCATAAAGACAATCGACATCAATAAACCTTTTACGATGTTAAATGGCAATATACCTGTCACGATATATTGACGCATTTCGACGCCGCTCATCGCCGGCATGTTTAAGAAAAATGCATAGGCTGGAATCAGAACGAAATAGTTAAGAACACTCATAACCACTGCCATAATAACAGATCCGACAACAAGCGCAAATGTCATTCCCTTTTTACTTCTTAATTTGTTGTAAATATAGTATGCAGGAAGGATAAAGAGAATTCCGGCAACAAAATTCGCCATGTGACCGATTGGAATCCCGGTGTCACTGCCTGTCATCATATAATCCAGTACATTCTTTAAAAACTCTACTAAAATACCAGCTCCCGGTCCAAACAATAAAGTTGCAATTAACGCAGGCAAATCGCTGAAATCAATCATCAAAAATGCCGGAAACGGCGGAATCGGGAAATTCAATAGCATTAAAATGTAAGAAATACTGCTCAGCATGGCAATTCCAACTAAAACCCTAACTTTACTTTTTCCTTTTTTCATAAAACTCTCTCCCTTTCCAGGATCCATCTCACCTAAGAAGGGAAGTTCAGCCAAACTCAATCCAGCTATAAAATTCCATTAAAAAACCTCAAGCAAATCGCTTGAGGGAGAATTTTCATTAGAAGGATTGCTTAATAAACGTTCGATACTGCCTATGAACGCGCCAAACCTCCATCTTCTCCCATCCAGACTATACTGTCGGCTTTGGAATCTCACCAAATCCTGCCTGTAAACAGGCTCGCGGGCTGAGAGAAACAATTGTTAACGCATCTCATCACCGCCGGTGGGGAATTTCACCCCGCCCCGAAGACAGACCATATATAATTATAAATTCATTATACATAATGTGTTATGCTATGTGAACTGTTTTACTAAAAAAATACTACAAATTTCCCTGTTTGTAGTATTTTTATCACATTTATTTAGTTACTTATTTAATAACAGTTTCTGTCCTGTTTTAATTAAGTCCCCTTTTAGTCCATTCAGGGATGTTAATCGGGGAACGCTCAGCCCGTTTTTTCCCGCAATGGAGGTAAGGGTATCTCCGACCTGAACGATGTACACCTCATTATCAGCAACTGGTATGTATAGTCTCTGCCCTACAGAAATGTCTTCGTTCTTTAATTTATTTTGCTCTTGTAAACCTGCGACTGTCAACCCATGTCCTTTGGCAATGGACCACAATGTTTCCCCTTTTTGAACGATGTATTCTTTCATGTCAAATTTTTCTTGATGTTGGGATACTTGTCCACTGATAGCCCTTTCTTCATCTACATGAAGACGAGCCGAGGTTTCAATAGACATTTCATTTTGCCCCTGCCTTACGGTTGCGACCGCTTGTCCAATCTCAACATAGCCTAAGGCTGTCATCGGATTCACAGCGTTTTTTTTATCAAATGTCCATTCATTCAGATGGACTTCAAAATGCAAATGAACCCCTGATGAGTCCCCTGTACTGCCCATTTTTCCAATGATTTCCCCTTGTTCGACTTTCCCCCCTTCTCCCACTGTTCTTTCCTGTAGGTGGGCGTATACAGTCTCCATTCCATTCTCATGTTTGACAAACACGACATGACCATATGTATCAGAATAATAGGATTTCGTGACCGTTCCCCTGTCGACTGCATATACAGGGGAACCAACCGGAGCAGCTATATCAATTCCTTTATGTTCTCCATTCCTTGTTCCAAAGGAATCGGTTAAAACTCCTTCGGAAGGCCACATCCAATCGAGGCTCTGGTCACTTATCAGGGGAGTTTCTGCCTGTACATTCTTAACCCC
>CALGSR010000443.1 GCA_937902115.1 uncultured Bacillus sp.
GTCAGCAGCTCTTTCCAATGCTTAAGATACTCGACGCGGACACTGGCGCTTGTATCATTCACTTCCCCTTTCTCTACTTGCGCCGCAGGAGTTGTTTTTTCAAACCGCTCCAGCGTCATGTATTGGTATAAAAAGGGAACAGCCACCGTAATCGCCAAGAGAATGATTGATTTCTTCAGCACTTGCGCATTTTTGAAAACCGCTTTTATTTTTCCGGAAATGCCTTTAATCGGATCGGTAAGAATCTTAATATCAAGGACCATAATCATTAGAATCGCAATCATAATCGCAAAAAGAAAGCCCCTTGTCTCTGACCAGAAAATCGAAATCGGGCAGAGAATGATATTTAAGATATCGACCTTGGAAAATTTTTTCGATAACAACGCATTTAATGAAATGACGAAGCCGACAAATACATAAAAATGACTCTTATAAAAGACACTATAGCTAGGACGGAATAATAAATCATCGCCAAAGAGAGCGAGCCAAAAATGCTTATATGGCTGGAAGTTCTCGCTGAAGACTGTTTTTCCAAAAAAGGCTAACAGGACAGTGAACAATGCGACAGCAAAGGCACTGTATTTCAAAAGGGTGATAATGCGCTCTTTAGAAAATCTCGTCTCAGAAATATAGTAAGCCAGCGGAAAATACGCGGCAAAAAAGGAAACTCTCAAGAAATCCGTCGTAATATCGGATAAAGCATGACCATTAAACCAGCCAATGATTGAGCTGGCAACGAACCAAATGAATAACCCATAGATGCCGATTGAAATCGGATGAAGGCGAAAAAACGTATTCGTCTCCAAATCAAAAACAGCCTTTTCGCGAAAAATGCGAATGATAAAGACCGCCATTAATGTAATAAAAAGAACCTGACGAATCGACAGCAGACCGAAATCAATCAATCTTCCCCCGCCGCCGGTAAAAAGCTCAATAAAAAAGAGCGTCAGCAATATTTTTTCAAATTTGTTCATCCCAATAAATCCTCTCCTGCACCACCGCAAACAATTTACCACAGTAAAATGAAAATTTCTCTATAAAATTGGAAACGATTTTGTATGTAAAATGGACTACATAGATGTTATAATGAGGTTTGTTTGTCTTTTTAGCCAACCGTAAACCCGTCAGCATTATAGCATATTATTGGTGTGGTTTCATAGACATGGCATTTGTAATTTCATTTACTAGTTGCACGAAATTACCGTACAAGCTTATAATTTAGGATGAGACTTGTTTTTGGGGGAGCAAAAATTTTAGAGAAGGGAATTCTATAATGGAGAGTAGAAGAAACAAGAAACGCCGAAAAAAGTTGCGCTGGAAACGAATTATATTATTGACCTTTTTTGCGTTATTTATTACCGGAGGTTTATTTGTTTATAATATATATGGCAGTGTTGTCAATGCAGTGGACCAAATGAGTACTTCCTTTAACCGGGAAAAGTCCGATAAACGGGAGGAAGATGTTCAGTTCAAAGAAAAGGATCCGATTTCCGTCCTAGTTGTAGGGGTGGATGAACGGGACGGTGACTCTGGAAGAACCGATACGATGATGGTCCTGACAGTGAATCCGGAAACACAATCGACAAAAATTTTGAGTATCCCCCGCGATACTCGTGCTGAATTAATTGATAAAACAGACTCAGATAATGATACTATTTCCAAAATGAACCATGCTTATGCATATGGCGGCATTGGAATGACAATTGATTCCCTCGAGAATTTCTTAAACATCCCGATTGATTACTATGTAAAGGTAAACATGGAAGGGTTTAGGGACATCGTCGATGCGGTCGGCGGAATCGACGTGAATAATCAATACACTTTTGAATTAGACGGTGTCTATTTAAAGAAAGGCCAGCATCATTTAGAGGGTGAAGAAGCACTAGCTTATGCCCGAATGAGAAAAGAGGATCCAAACGGTGACTTCGGCCGGCAAGAAAGACAGCGTGAAGTGGTAACAAAGGTAATCAAGAAAGGTGCCTCGGTTTCAAGTTTAACGAATTATAATGAAATTTTAGAAGCCCTTTCAGATAACGTAGAAACAAGCCTCTCGATGCAGGAAATCGTCAGCATGCAAAAATCTTATTTAAAAGCTGCTGATACGATTGAAAAGATCGAAATTGAGGGTGAAAATGAGACCATTGACGGAAGCTGGTACTACATTGTTGAAGAAGAAACAAGACAGGCCATCTCCGATGAATTACGTGCCCACTTAGGGTTGGAAACAAAAAGAATCATCTCAAGTTCAGCGAATGATGGGATTAATAATTACGACTATTATGATGACGATGACAATATGAATAGTTAATGATGCACTAAGGAAGAAATTGGTCGAAAAATGCTGACTGATTTCTTCCTTTTTTCATGGTTTTTGAGCAACGGTGTAAGTTTTCCTTTCCATTTAAAGCGCAAAGGCCTGCCCCTTTATTTGCAGCAGCCCTAGTCCAGCACCGCTATATTCACCGTGCCCCTGCAAAATCCTTCAAGATGATTAATAAATCGCAAACAGGAAACATAAACTATATCATTGTTCATACAATGGATCGTTTGTACATCTTTTGCATGGTATTTTGTTACTGAGGGGTGAAGAAATGCTTTATGAATTATTGCTTATTGGGGAATGGGTGTGGAATATTCCGCTCTTGATGGGCCTCGCCGTGTTCTCTCTTGTTTATTTATCTTTCCTGAAGCTCTTGCCTGACAGCACGGCTTTTCGTAAACAAACGCTTTTCTTGCTTTTCGCTTTAGCAACCCTTTATCTTTGCATCGGCAGCCCATTCACACAATTCAGCCACCTCTCCTTCAGCCTCCATATGCTGCAAATGAGCATCCTGTATTTTGTTGTCCCGCCCCTGCTCCTGCTTGGCATCCCTGAACCACTGTTTCAACGAACTTTAAACCTTTCTTTTTTAAAAAAAATAAGCAAATTGCCGCTGTCGCCGTTGGTTTCGCTGATTCTTTTTGCCGTCCTGTTTACTTCGTACCACTTGCCCGTGGTGCTTAACTTTATCTCACAGCATGTATTGTTGCAAAATAGTTATTCTTTTCTCATGTTCGCTTTATCCTTAGGCATGTGGTGGCCCCTGACTGCCCCTGACCCGAAACAGCGGCTTAAGGGAAAGCGTATGAAGCGCTTTGCACTCTTAAGTGGCCTCATTCTAATGCCAGCCTGCCTGCTGCTGATCCTGAATGTTCTTTTCGCTCAAATTCACAATCCATTCCTGGCGCAAATCACCGCTCATATTTGTTTCCCCCTTGAATCCAGCTCAATTAATATTCTTCCGCCCTTCTTTAATTCAAAACTAGACCAATTCATCGCGGGCGTTCTCATGCTGTTCATGCATAAATTCAGCATCATGACCTTCATTCGTATAAGTGGCCGGCTTTCCAAAGAGATTAGCCCAAATACAAGGCTGGAGTTTCATGAGATAAGGAAAGTTGAAGGAAAGGCCTGATTTCTTCGTTTCATTATAATCATTATAATTAGTGCGAAAATCAGTAGTTTTGGTGCAATTACGCCTAATTTTGGTGCAATAAATGAAAATTTGGTGCAATTACGCCTAATTTTGGTGCAATAAATGAAAATTTGGTGCAATTCCTTCTTTTTTTGGTGTGATTAACGAAAAATGTCCTTCAGCCTGGCTATGGAGGAACAAATTAATTAATTTTTCAACAAATTTTCAAACACAAAAAAGGAGCCCCGACACGAAGGGCTCCTTTTCCACGCTCATCTATTCATTCAAACAGAATCAATAAAGTCGCGGAGGATGGAGAGAATTTTCTTGTTTCCGCTTTGGAACGGCTTTGGCTGGAAGCTTTTCAGCTCCTCCATGACCTGCCATAGCTCTTCCGGTTCATCCCAATAAAGAATATGGCCCGTCTGATAAAATTGCTTCACAATTTCCAGCTGATGATTGTCATTATGCTCGCCATACTTCACCAAGCGCGGGACCGCAATCACCTTCTTGCCCATCTTCATCCCCATCGTAATCGAACCTGTCCCGCCATGGGTAATGATGATGTTCGCCTCGCGGTACAGCTCCGCCATATGCTCATACGTCGTAAAATCGAAAAACTCCATCCGCTCCGAACGAAACTTCGTATGACCTGCCTGCACAAGAACTTCTTCATTAATCTTCCCTGCTAAAATCAGCTTGTCTATTTCCTCTAGCAAACGATCAAATGGAAGCTCATGCGTACCCAATACCACAAATATCAATAGATAGACCCTCCATAGACCGCCTTAGGATAATGCTGCCTCATTTCCTCCCATTGGATAATAAACAAATCCGCAATAGGATAGACAAGCTTCCCCGATATCGTCGGGGTCGACGTTTTCGCAAAACTCTCAATAAATACTACCTTCTTGCCAAACAACTTCGCAATATAACACATCGGCACAGCTGTATGAGCCCCTGTTGTCACAATCACATCCGGCTTCTCGCGGAAAAAGTAATACAGCGATTTAAAAATATTATACGTAAACTTAAAAATATAACGAAACAAATAATTCCGCGCCCCATACATCAAAAAAGACATCTGGTACTGCTGGCTCAAATCCTCTGTAATAATCGATTTTTCCGTAATAATATGATAGTCATACTCAGCGAAAAGCGGCTTCAACTGCAAAAGCTGCGTCAAATGCCCGCCCAATGATGAGATGAACAAAACTTTTTTTCTTCTATTTTTATCGCCTTTCATGCATCCTACCCTCCAGTAGGAAAATAGACTTCCATTACCCGATTGAGCATTCGTTCTTGGTCGTTTTCCTCTGCTTTATTCATTCCATTTTTTATTAAAACATCTCTTTTATCCTTTGAAGATAACACAAATGAAAGAGAATGTGCTAATTCACGTGAATTTTTCACCGGAACAGTCACTCCTGCCCCGTCCGACAACAAATATTTCAGCCCGCCGGCATCACTGCCCACCACCGGCGTCCCGCACGCCATCGCCTCCAGCGCCACCAGCCCAAACCCCTCAATATGAGAAGGCAAAGCCAGACAATCCGCGGCACACATCCAACGCGCGACTTCCCGCTGCCCCATCACCCCAAGAAACTGCACAGATTCCTGCAAATTTCTCTCGGCAATCGTCTCGTCTAATTTCTCTTTGAAAAATAAATCCTTCTCCGCACCAATGATTCTCAAAGTCACTCCATCATCCTGCCCGCGAAGCGTCGTGAACGCATCTACTAACTCGTTCAGCCCTTTTTGTTCAAGAATATTTCCCACAAAAAGAATAACCTTCTCATCCGCGCTGATTCCGAGTTCTGCTCTTGATTTTTCTTTCCCGTACGGCTTAAAGATTTCCCGGTTCACACCCATATTAATGACAGAAACCTTCTCAGCGGGAACGGAGAATTCAGCAACAATCTTCTCCTGCAGCTCCTCGCCGACGGCAACACAATGGTCAGCGGTGTGCAGTACTTTTTTCGTTAATTGAAAAAGCCTGTCACTCTTGCGCGCCATTTTATCAATATCACCGCCATGAGCGGTCACGACCACACGGCAGCCGAACAGCTTTTTAAATAGGATCGCCAAAAATCCGCTGGGAAAGGTATAATGAGCATGGACCAGTTGATAGGATTTCCCTTTCACAAGAAGGAGGAAAAGCGTGTGCAGCATCCATGCGCTATACTTTGTGATGACATGTACTTTCCCGCTCTT
>CALGSR010000444.1 GCA_937902115.1 uncultured Bacillus sp.
ATTTTCTGGTGTAGAAGACTTGGTTCCGCCAACGGTTATTGATCGTGTTTTTGAAGAACTGGAACGTGGACATGAACTATTAAAAGCAATCTCTTTTGTAAATACAACAGGCATCACAAAATGGATTACGAAAAAAGGTAATGTGAATCCAGCTTTCTGGGGTAAATTAACTGACGCTATTAAAAAGAAAATTGATGATGGATTCGAAGTTGTAAACACGAATCTATATAAACTTTCAGCTTATATCCCGGTTGCGAAATCCATGCTTGATTTAGGTCCTGCTTGGTTAGATCGTTATGTAAGGACCGTTTTAGCTGAAGCGATGGCTATTGCTTTAGAAGAGGCTATTGTTAATGGTACAGGGAAAGACCAACCTATCGGAATGTTAAAGAATTTATCTGGATCTGTAGTTGAGGGTGTATATCCGGATAAAACAGCTACAGCTATTACAGATTTAAAACCAAAAACATTAGGTGAGAGCGTAATGTATCCATTAACGCATGACGGAAAACGTACGGTTAATAATGTTATTCTTGTTGTGAATCCTGCTGATTATTGGTCAAAAATCTTCCCTGCCACTACTTTCCTAACTCAAAATGGAACATATGTGTATGGAGTATTGCCAATCCCTGCAAAGATTATTGAGTCTGTTGCTGTTCCAGTTGGGAAAATGGTTGCGGGTGTGGCAAATGATTATTTCTTAGGTGTTGGTTCTACTAGGAAAGTAGAAGTCGCAAAAGAACTACGTATCATTGAGGACGAGGATGTATATGTGACAAAACAATATGCTAACGGCTTCCCTGTTGATAACAATGCGTTTTTAGTATTTGATATTACCGGCGTGGACGTACCGGCAGTCTAATAAGGGGTGATTTTGAATGTATGTAGTGGCAAATGAATTTATCGATAAAACTCAAAATGATATGCATTATAAAGTTGGAGAAGAATATCCAAAGGGTCATTATAAGCCAACAAAAAAACGAATCGAAGAACTATCTACTATTCATCCAGAATATAAAAAAATATTCATTCAAGAGGTCGAAGTTGCCGACTCTAAAGAGTAGGTGAGGGATATGGTAGAGAGTTTATTGGAAGATTTGAAAGGCGCTCTGCAAATAACATGGCTTGATGAAGATCATAATTTAAGAAGAA
Source organism: uncultured Bacillus sp. (assembly GCA_937902115.1). Taxonomy (GTDB): domain Bacteria; phylum Bacillota; class Bacilli; order Bacillales; family Cytobacillaceae; genus Bacillus_BD. The sequence continues at coordinate 1,153 of CALGSR010000444.1, forward strand.
TAATTAAACGTTCGATGGCGTACCTGAATGAATTAGCGGGTGCGCCTCTTGACTTTTCAAAAGAAGGACAAGCTAAAACTTTATTAATCGAACGCTGCAGGTATCTTTATAATCATGCAGCGGATGAATTCGAAGTGAATTATCATCACGAATTGTCGAGACTAATTTTAAAAACAGCTATCACGAAAGCGGGTGGCGCTGATGGAACGGCATCGGGAAGTGTTTAATGATGGCTTTCTTGCTTATGGCCACAAAATCACACAGCGGAGTGAAACCGGGAAGCGCGTAGGCGAGACGTTCAACCAAGAAGGCAAGCTTGCTTTTAAAAAGTTATCCGTTCGGGAAAGCGATTATCAAATGGCTGGGCACATCGGCGCTAAACTTGATTTAAAAGTAAAGTCTTTGTACCCTCCATCCTTTCGAAGCATTGATAAAAACAAGCTAAAAATTGTTATTTCTACAATGGAATACGATGTGATTAAGGTGGATGCAGATAGATATTATCTATATTTCTATTTGCAAGAAGCAGGTGCGGCAAATGAATGAAAAAATGAAAGAACGAATTAATAGCCAAAATAAGCAGATTGTAACTAAACTATCGGATTCTTTTGGTGTGAAGGTCTACCAGGACGACGTTGGGGAAGATGAAGAAAAAAACTATCATTTTTTTGTTTTTGAAACAGGATCCATAACTGCGGGTGAAAGTGAAGAAAGAGCGTTTCAAGATGTATTCGTTCATTATGTGTCCGAAAACGTGGAAGATTTGGACGAACGTACTTTAGATATTATCTCTTTGCTTCAATCGATAAAGTTTCGATTTGTTCGCACGGAAAAAGAGCGATATCAAAAAGGTGATACAGACGCTTATGTGGATCGTGTTTCTGTTCTGGTGAGGAGGATGATTAAATTTGACCATTCGGTTTGAACTTGATTATCGGCAAATTGCTCAGCTGGAACAAAAAATGATGCGCCTTCCAGGTCGGATGGAACAGGTGATAAATGGTGTTCTTCATTCAGAGGGAATAGAAATAGCAACAGAAGAAATCACCAAATTAATACCGGTCTCCAAATGGTATAACCAAGTAAGAAATAAAAAACATGCCAAAACAAATAATTGGAGCCGTAGTGAAGTTGGGAATCTTGAATTCACGATTAAAGCAAAGGGTGGAGCTGCCAATAAACCGGGTAGCTTTGGTTATCTTGTCTTTCCAAATGAAGGGCGAGGTTCTAGTAATCCTCTAGAACAAAGATTTGCAGAGAGAGGGCTCCAAAAGGCTACGCCACGCATTTTCGAAGCTCTAAATAGAAATATCGATAAAGTATTAGAGGAGGAACTATAGATGGCAACAGTCGTACAAGACTTTGATGCGGTATCTATCACTAACGCATCTGTGCAATTTTTCGATAGTGCGGAACAACAGCCAGGGACAAAATTTGGTTGTATCGGGACCATCGAGGGCGAGACAGAAGTGATTGAAATTGTAAAAAAAGAAGAAGGTATTGAAGTAAAGAAAAAATCAAAGCCCGTTAAGATGAATTTAACAGTTAGTGCGCATATTCCGGTTCAAGTGGCTAGGGATTTCTTTGGTTTGAAAACAGAAGGACTAAAGACGGGTATTTGGTCGTACGGTAGCCTTTCGAAAGGTAAAAGGTTCGTTTTGACAGCTGATGTTGTGGACGAATTCGAAGATATTGTTAAACTGATTGCATTTAGTAATTGCACAAATTCAACCGGTTTTAAGATTTCTATTGAAAATGGGGCAGATGAAGTTGCTCAGCTGGAACTTGAATTCACAGCATTGGCCGATGAGTTGAGAAACTTCTACTACGAGGCATTCATTGATGAAATAGAGGACGAAGCTGTTAAAACACAATGGCATACTCAATTCAATCCAACGCTTGTCCAGTCGATTCCTACACCGTAAAGCCCCTATATTGGGGCTTTTTATTATGACTTAAATGGGGGATTTATCTATGAAGATACAAAAAATTATTCTTAAAGACTCTGAAATTATTGAACAAAATGGTGAATATACACAGGTTTTTACTAATGAAAAGACCTATCCCGCCTTTCTGACAAACTACTCTTTGAAAAAGGGTAAAGAATTCGGTTTAATCGAAAGCTCTTTGTTTGGCGATTTATTGAAAATGCAGGGTCTTGAAAAATTAACAAATAAAAATAATCAAGGGGTCGTCAATCCAGATGCGTTCGATAGTCTGGATGAAACAAAGATGCTGCAAATGATTTATCTTGCTTTCGTTGGAGCAAATAAAAATACGAATCTGTCTGTAGATGAGTTTTTAGAGAAATATCATTACTCCTTAGAACAAACGATGGAAATATACATGAATTTGATTATGAATTTGATGGAGTCTGATCCGAATAAGTTTGCTGCAGGCTTAAATAAAAGCACGAATAAAAGTAACAAAGGAAAAAAGTACAACCGCCAACGCTGAATGTTCAATGCGTAGAGGATTTATATGTTCTTTACTGCATTGGTGCTTCTGTTGATCCAGAAACCTTTTGGCATGAACCGATAACCTCAGTCGAGCGCATCTACCAAGGAAGCGTCGCTTTCGATGGGTGGAGGAACAGCCCTAAAGAAAGGTAGGTGAAAAGATGGCGAATAATAACGAAGTAAAAGTCACCTTTAAGGCGTTTACTCAGGAGTTTAATAAAGCGATTGGCGAATTAAAAGGCGAATCATCCAAGCTAAATCAAGAATTCAAGCTTCAACAGGAGCAAATGAAACTTACTGCTACCACCAGCGAGAAATTGGCTGCTAAAATTGAGTATTTAAGGCAAGCGCAGGACTTGGCCAATAAGCAAGTAGATGAAGCGGCAAGTGCTTTAACAAGAGCGAAAACTTTATTCGGTGAGAACTCAGTCGAAGCTGATAAAATGGCCCGAAAATTAACCGATGCTCAATATTCAGCTCAAAAACTTTCTAATGAGCTTACTCAAACTACGAGGGCGCAGGAGCAAGTAGCACAGGCAACAAAACAATTAAACACCCTATTTGATGCGACTGGAACAAGTGTGGATGATTTTGCCCATTCTCTAGGTAGTCAGCTTACCAATGCTATTAAAAACGGCACAGCATCGTCTAGACAGCTTGAAATGGCTATTGAAAAGATTGGTCGGGAAGCGTTAGGGACAGACGTTGATATAGGAAAAATGAAGCAAGCTCTAGCATCTGTCGATGATGGGGCTTCTTTGAAATCTGTAAAGAAGGATCTTAACGGCTTATCCAAAGAGGCCGAGAGTGCACAGGGGTCTGTGAAAGAGCTTGGCGGGGAGTTGGCCGGGCTTGCTGCAGGTGCGTTAGCTGGTGGCGGTGTCGCAGGGATAATTGAGAAATCACTTGATGTTTCCTCTTTGAATACCAAAATAGCAATATCATTCGATGTTTCTCCGGAGTCAATGGAATCGGTTAAAAGTTCTATTAACACAGTTACGAGCTACGGTGTCGATGCCGAGAGTGCCTTGGAAGGTGTTCGCCGACAATGGGCGCTGAATAAGGACGCATCGGATGAATCTAATCAGGCTGTAGTAAATGGAGCTGCTACGGTAGCGGCAGCATATAATGGTGTTGATTTTACTGAATTAATTCAGGAAGTTAATGAGATTTCTAGTGAATTAGGTATCACTAATGAAGAGGCTCTAGGACTAACGAATGCCTTATTAAAAATCGGATTTCCCCCTGAACAAATCGATACGATCGCTGAGTACGGAAGGCAATTAACTGAGGCTGGTTATACAGCTGAGGAAGTACAGGCGATCATGACTGCAGGAGTCGAGACAGGCACGTGGAATATAGACAATCTTCTGGATGGCTTAAAAGAAGGCCGCATTAAATTGGCTGAGTTTGGTCAAGAAGTACCTAAAGCGACCGCGGAACTATTGCAAGGCACAAACATTTCTACTCAACAGCTGCAGGAATGGGGCAAAGCCGTAGCTGCCGGCGGCGAGGGCGGAAAAAAAGCCATGCAAGAAGTGGCGCAGGCGTTGGTCAACGTTGAAGATGAGACGCAAAGGAATGCTCTTGGAACTCAATTCTTTGGTACGATGTGGGAAGACCAAGGCACAAACATTACAGACACCATTTTAAATATGAATGACCATTTGACTACGTCGAAGGAAAACATCGATGGTGTGAATTCTGCTACGGAACAAATGAATGCAGATCCAGCAGTTCAAATGCAACAGGCGTTTTCGGATATGATTATGGCTTTGTCCCCCTTGCTTACAAAGATTGCCGAATTCGTTGGTAAAATAGCGCATTGGATATCAGAAAATCCTAAATTAGCTGCAACAATAACGGCTGTCGTCACGGCGATTGGCATATTAATGGGAATTATTATGGCGTTGGCTCCAATCTTTACAGCCATATCGGCAGCGGCGACTACGCTTGGAATCGGCTTATCGCCTTTGATTGGAATCGTGGTCGGTATAGTAGCTGCTATAGCCGCCTTAATTGCGATCGGTGTTCTTGTTTACCAAAATTGGGACACAATTAAGGCTAAAGCCATCGAAATATGGAGCGCCATAAAAGAATGGTTTTCATCGTTTTGGGAAGAAACAAAACAACTTTTCAATAGCTCGTTAGAAGCCATATCGACTTTTCTTAGTGATACGTGGAATAGCATTAAAGAAACGGCATCAAGCATATGGACTGCGATTAAAGAGTTTTTCACGAAGTATTGGGCTGAATTATTAATCGTTTTCACGGGTCCCCTAGGTGTATTAGTCGCCTTAATTATAAAGAATTGGGACAAGATAAAGGAAACTTCTACCACGGTATGGAACGCGATAAAAGACTTCTTTTCTACACTTTGGAACGGCATTAAATCAGTGTTTTCTACAGTAATATCAGCTATTATCAGCTTCGTGATTGAGAGATGGAACAATCTTAAAACAAACACATCCAATATTTTTAATGCTGTAAAAACTACTATCAGTAATATTTGGAATAATGTCAAAACAACAGTTTCAAATACGGTAGAGAGTATTAAGAATGTAGTCCGGGACAAATTTGAAGCATTAAAAGGCGCCGTTTCTGAAAAGATGCAAGCGGCAAAAGGAAAAATAGTAGAAATTTGGAATCAAGCAAAGTCCTTCTTGACCGGCATCAATTTAGCAAGCATCGGGAAAGACATTATCCAAGGGTTAATAAATGGTATAAAGTCCAAACTAGGTGCTATCAAGAACGCTATGAAAGATGCTGCTGATGCTATTACCGGAAAAGTAAAAAGTTTATTACAGATTAAATCTCCTTCGCGAGTGTTGATGAAGTTAGGTAATCATGTTGGTGAAGGTTTGGCTATAGGTATCGAAAAAATGAAGAAAACCGTATCAGCTGCCTCTGGTGTACTTGCTGAAAACGCTATTCCTTCTACAGGTGGATTACCAGGGTTCATCGGCGCGGCAAAACAGCGCATGGAATCAGGGTTAGAATTAATCGCTAATGTAAAAGCTCGGCCTATGCATATAACCGTAGTTTCCGAATTAGATGGGTACGAGATTGCTAGAGCGACATATCCGTATTCGGACGATATGATGACTGCTGATGTTGATAAATCTGCTGTTGTAAATGGGGTGAAATGGTAGTGAAAAAAAGTGTATTTAATTTTAAAATTCAATACCAGGACGGGGCTGTTATCGATTTAAATGATGATAAAGGCTTGTGGGTGAGCTCTTTTCGCATTCCATCTGTTACCCCTGAACATATAACAGAAACAGTCGATGGTGCAGATGGAGCTCTTTATATTGAAACCAGATTAACCGAGCGGATGTTAAAAGCAGTGATTAGTTTTGAATCATTGGATATTGTCGATTTCGACTTATTCCGGGATGAGATCTATCGGATATTTAGTCCTTTGAAGAAGTTTTATATTATAAGAGATTTGCAGCCAAATAAACGAATAACGGCATCGGTTGCTAGTGGATTTGACATTGATTATTTAACCCTAGAGGACGGGGAATTCGAAATTGAATTTGTTATCCATTCAACCTTTATCGAAAGTGCAGGAACTACTCTGAATCCTTCTCCAGGTGATTATTATTTCCCTATAGACAAAAGAAAAATAGATGCAGGGGATCCGCCGGTGAAATATATATTTAATGAAAATTCATTTGCTGTTTTTAATGATTCAGCTGTTACGGTAAACCCTCGAAAACAAAACATGGAATTAAAAATAATCATAAAAGGTACCATTAATAATCCTATTGTCCGAAATGTCACTACAGGAGAAGCATGGTCGTGGACCGGAACGGCGGATCCATCTGACGAGGTTATACTGGATGGGATTAAATCATTAAAAAATAATATTTCTATTTTTGGCCAAACAAATAGGAAGCTACTAACCCTTAAGCCAGGATGGAATTATTTCGAAATAACGGGAGCAAGCGATTTTACCATATCGTTTGACTTCCGTTTTTATTATTTGTAGTGAGGTGACAAAATGGAGAATAATAGAAAACAAACGGTTATCATAGACCTACGTCAAACAAGCACCGTTGCCACGCCTTCTTTTATTCAATACGATACGAATATTTTAGAATTCGTTATAAAGGATAATGGTTTGGATGCGGAATTGAACAACATCGAGCGCATAACGGCGAACTATAAGCGCCCTGACGGAGTAGAGACATCCAGAATACTTGTACCTGCAGGTAATGTAGTCGCTTATGAATTCGGAACAGAGGAAATGGCTGAGCCTGGCTATGGAGAAATTAACGTTCAGTTCTTTCAAGGTGAAACAAGATTAAGCTCCAAACGATTGAAAGTCTATTTCGCTAGCAATTTAGGAGCTGTCTTTGAAAATTCAGCCGGATTGCCATTGCTTCAGGAATTATTTGTAGAAGTATCGGAAAACAATGAATTACTTAATGAAACGAATAACATTATCCAAGGAAATGAAACAGTGCGTATCACTGCTGAAAATGACCGTATAACAGCAGAACAAGAAAGGCAAACAAATACATTGGAAGCTATTTCAAATGCAGAAAACGCAACAATAGAGGCTAATGATGCGGCGGTGGCTGCAAACACAGCGAAGGAAAATGCTGATGTGGCAACAAATGAAGCTAACGCAGCGAGTGATAATGCCAATGCAGCTGCTGATAATGCAAACCAAGCAAGGATTAACGCGGAAACTAGAATTGCCGAGCTTGAAGGCGTGGATGCTGTGTTATTCAATGCGCGACAAGATGAGTTTGATGTTCAAATTTCAAGTATCATTGAATCGGCTGATAAAGATGATCTTATATATGGAGTCTATTGGGATAAAGGCTCAGATCCTAACTTAATTCGAACAAACAATGCAATAGGTATGGTAGCCAATGTCGGTATCGATGGGCAGCTGGCACAAAATGACTTTGATAATGCGGCCATTTATCGCGAAATCGGGGAAGTGACAGATGAACTAGGAAATGTTTTTATCCGTATACCAAAATTTTATATCAAGAAAAAAGATGGGATCGGATTCAAGACCTGGCAAATTTCAAAAACGAAATATCCAGGCTTCTATCTGCCGTGGTGCTTTTGGGATTTCGTTAATAATAAAGAACTTGACTATATTGACATCGGTAAATATAAAGCTTCGCTAAGCGAGGATAATAAATTGCAATCTGTTCCAGATGTACATCCTCTTGTCTCGAAAAACATTGTACAATTCCGTGATTATGCACGAGCCAACGGGGCCGGATACCAGCAGCTGGATATACATGTTTATGATGTAATTCAAACGCTATTTACAATCGAGTTCGCTACGCTTAATAGTCAATCCGTGATGCAAGGATTTTCGTCGGGGCAATATTCCGGTAGTCATACAGCGACTGTTGATGAGGTTAGCGTAAATAGAATAATCGTATCCAGTTCTGTCGCAAGTAACTATAGAGTTGGGCAAAGCATCGGTATCGGTACGGCGAATTCGAATAACAATATCAGCGGAAATGAGCGAGTCATAACAAACATCGACGATACTTACGATGCCGAAAATACAGCTATCGAGTTTGATGGTGAACCGATTGATATAGTTATCGGAAATGTTATAGCGAACAGAGGATGGAAAAACGGTTTTAGCCGTGATATCGCCGCATCCTCAGGTATCATTGTTGCGAATGATGGAAAATACCCATGTTCTTATCGTGGTATCGAATCCCCTTGGGGCGACGTTTGGCAATTTGTGGACGGTGTTAATATCAACGATTATCAAGCTTGGGTTTGTAAGGATGCCGCACAATATACAAGCAATGTGTTCGCGGATCCTTATGAACAGTTAGGGTATATAAACCATAATGGAAATGGACACACGTCTGAAATGGGATACGATCCAAATCATCCATATGCTCATTTTCCAACGTCTGTGGGTGGAGGAGCATCTACTTATTACTCAGATTATTACTGGCAAGCATCCGGGCAAAGAATTGCCCTCGTTGGTGGGGGCTGGAACGACGGCGCGAATGACGGCGTTTGGTCCTGGTTTCTCAACGCTTCCTCTTCGTTCGCGAGCGTGGTCATCGGCGGGCGGCTGCTTAAAAAGGCCTCTTAGGGAGGTTTGGAGGGGTTCCCCTCCAAGGTTTTAAAAAGGTTTTGTATTTATAAATAGAAAAATAGGGTTATAGGGTGCGTGCTTGCCCACGTTGGTGGGAACTGGAACAACGGCGCGAATGACGGCGTTTGGTACTGGAATCTCAACAACACCTCTTCGAACGCGAACGTGAACATCGGCGGGCGGACTCTTATTAGTTATCTTGTGCAATATTTGCACTCTATAATCCTCACCCCTTGGTGAAAATTAGGCCGGAAAGAGCATGGTTTAGTAGGTTAATCTCGAAATACCATGAGGCTAATAAGATGACGGAAGGAACTCTTTTTTGAAACGAATCGGATACATCTATGAGAAAATACACGACTTAGAAAATATAAAACTTGCAATGTTTAAAGCTTCATTGGGAAAAAGGAGACAAATACGTGTCAAGAAAATACTAGAAAACCCTGACTATTATGCACGGAAGCTTCAACAGCTGCTAATTGACAAAACATATAAACCATCTAAACCGGATATCAAAACCATTAAGGATGGAGCAAACAAGAAGGAACGGACCATCTATAAGCCTAAGTTTTATCCTGACCAAATCATTCAGTGGGCGCTTATGCTGCAGGTCGAACCGATCATTATGAGGGGCATGTATGCGTATAGCTGTGGGAGTGTGCCGAAACGAGGGACAAGCCTTGGCCAAAAGATGATCAGGCAATGGATGGATAAAGATAAAAAGAACACAAAATATTGTCTTAAAATGGACATTAAGAAGTTTTATCCGTCCATTAATAATGAGGTTCTAAAGCGAGCGTTTAGAAAGAAAATCAAAGATAAGCATTGTTTATGGTTAATTGATACGATCATCGATGCCGAGGAAGGCCTGCCAATCGGTTATTATACTAGTCAGTGGTTTGCAAACTTTATTTTAGAGCCATTAGACCATTTTATAAAAGAAAATATGGGTGTTAAATACTATGTTCGCTATGTGGATGATTTGGTGTTATTAGGTCCTAATAAAAAGAAACTTCGGGTGATTAGAAAAGAAGTCGAAAAATTTCTTAATAGTTTAGGATTGATCCTAAAGGGCAATTGGCAGGTATTCCATTTAGATAAACGAGATATCGATTTTCTCGGCTTTCGATTTTTTCGAAACAAGACAATCTTAAGAAAACGAAATGCATTGAGGATTAGGCGTAGAATCAAGAAAATTAGCAAGAAATCCAATATAAGCGAATGCGATGCTTCGGCTGTTATCTCTTACTGGGGATGGATAAAAAGAAGTGATAGTTATAATTTTTATCAAAAACACGTAAAACCTCACATTTCGATATCAAAGGCTAGAAAGGCGGTAAGTTTTTATGCAAAAATACGGAATCATCCGGAATGGGAAATTGTTGCTAAATGATACTCAAATCGAAGGATATAAACCTGTCATTTTTTCCGATTTTCCCGAATTTAACCAAGCGGATCAATATGTGAAGCAAGGTGAAATACTTGAAAATGAGGGTAATATCGAAGTCGGATATGAGGTTAAAGAATTAAATTTACAAGATGATCCTATTGTGGAAGAAGGGGAACAAGAAGTTATATTGTATCCTCCACGCAACGAAAGACGAATAGAAGAAGTCAAATTGGAATCTTTAGAAAGTGAAAATGCGGAATTAATTTTCCAAAACGCTATCCAAGATTTAAACATCTCTACGTTACAAGATGAAAATGCGGAATTATTATTTAGATTAGCAAATTTGGAATTAGGAGGTCTGCAAAATGTATAACTCAATTAAAAGATATTACAAGATGGGTAAATACACGAAAGAACAAATTAAAGTTTTTGTTCTAGCTGGATGGATTTCCGAGGATCAATTTAAGGAAATCACTGGCGATGAGTACGCTGCGTAAAACCTATTTTGATTTGATCGAATTGATTGAGGAACAAGCTAAAATAATGAAGCAACAAAGCGAGATTATCGCTAAATTAACTAATGATTCTATCGAACAAGAGAATCTTATTAACCAACTGCTTAAAGAAGAAGTATAAAACATAAAAAGCAACTGCATTCCTTCGCGAGGAACAGCTGCTTTTTATTATTGCTGGTGATGATGGCACTACTACTACTACTATCACTCTCATTGTTATTTTAACAAAGAAAGGGGTGATAGTACATGCTGATCGTCACTGATTTATCAGGTAAAACCGAGGCTTTAACTAACATTAAAAATGCTGAAGTGAACGAAGAAATAAATGGTGATTTTTCTCTATCTTTTACTACTATTTTATCCGAAAAAAATGCTCATTCTTATCCGTTGCTGCAGAATGAATCGATTGTTGAATTAGACGGACATGGATTTCGGGTAAAAAAATTGGGAGAAATTCGCAATAAAAAAGACGTGATTGCCCGTCACATCTTCTTTGATTTAATTGAACATCAAGTATATGGGTTTATCGGCGGAACCAAGTCGGCAGATGATATATTTTCTTTTATTCTTGCTGGAACCGGTTGGACATTTGAAAATATGGATGTTGATAATTTTGCTGTTTTATCAAATTTTGGCGAAAATAATGCAATCAAACTGATTCGAGATGCCTGCCAGGTGCTTAATTGCGAAATAAAAGTTATGCCTGGTAAACGCCTAAAGATTTATAAGCAAATCGGAGCCGATACAGACAACCAATTCCGGTATGGCCACAACGTAAAAACATTAAAAAATAACGTTGATACGGATAACCTAAGAACGATTATAAAAGGTTTCGGTGCAAATGGGTTAGAGGTAACGTATCGTTCAACTATGGCTGATATTTATGGAGAACGTCATGCGGAACCGGTTCGGGATGATCGCTATACGTCAGCTGCATCATTAACAGACCGCGTTAAGCAAGAATTGAACGATGTGCCAGATGTATCGATCGAAGTCGAAGTAACACAATTGGACTTTGAACCGGGGTTAGGGGATAGGCTTTGGACCATATATGAGCCAATCGTAATCGACATAAAGACAAGGATTGCATCTCGAAAGTGGTTTCCTTTTACGAATAGAAGTCCGACGGTAACTTTGGAAAATAAGAGAAGGGCCTTTTCTGATATCCTTACTCAAACCAGAGCCGAAATAAGTGAAAATAAAAAGGAATATCGCTCGAAATTTGACCAAACAAATGAAAAAATCTCTTTTGAAGTGGAACGATTAGATGGCGATATCACAGAAGCAAAAGCGCAAATTGAAATAAACGCAAATAGCATTGTTTCAAGCGTGCAGGAAATCAAAACCGAAACAGCCGAACAAATCAACCAGGCTAACACATACGCCGAAAATCAGGCAGAAGGAGCATTTGATAACGCAAAAGGCTATGCGGATGGGTTGATTGTCACTGTCAATACCCGCATCACTGATGCCGAATCTAGTATCACGCAGCTGGCCGACTCGATAACTAGTAAGGTTGATGCCGTAATCTATGAAACTGGTATTGCAGATGCGAAAATCTACGCTGAATTGCAAGCGTCGGGCGCTTTGGGAGATGCAAAAACATATACAGATAATGGGATTGCCCCTGTGGTAACTCGAATAACCGATGCTGAGTCAAGTATTACCCAGTTGTCTAATTCTATTGAGTCGAGAGTAGCCGAAAGCGTGAGTGTTCTGGAAGGTGATATTAGCGATTTGCAAGGCGATTTATCCGGATTAGGTACAAGGATTTATAATGCGGAATCAACTATCACGCAACAATCCGGCCTAATATCAAGCAAAGTAGAACAGACGGATTTCAATGGAAACACTATAATTTCAAAGGTCAATCAATCAGCAACGGTGTTTGAAATTGATGCAAACAAAATAAACATGCTTGGAATTACAACGGTTAATCGTCGTTTAAATCTTGGAGAAGCAGGCGATTATGGTGAAAAATTAATCGCCTTTAGCAATAACGCATCCATTGCGACTTATAATTCAACGTCGATGGAAATAGATGCTTTTGGTTTTATTCATTTTGCAGGTGACGTTAAGTTTTCTCCGTATTATGGCGGTTCCGCAATTGATGTCGACTTCACCGGCGCGAACGTAAAAGGATTAAGTGTGACATATGCTAATAGCGCTGGATACGCGGATAATGCGGGTTATGCTTATAGTTCAGGTTCATCCACTTATGCGGACTACGTTGGAGGTTACGGAATAAGCGAACTGATTAGAGGTTCTTCTGGTCAGCGGTTATATATAAGTCTAAATGGAGCAGGGAGCTTAATTGTCACGCATGCAGATGGAAGGTATTCTCAGTTTAGCGCGGATTATACAACAATATAAAAGGATGGGATAAGATGAAAACAGTTGAAGTGTATTTACAAGATGGAACGATAATGACTTTAACAATAGAAAAGTTTGATATTAATACATTTGCCACAGGATTGAATGATAATCGTATTATGGCCACGAATATTAACGGAAATGTTATTAATAAGCAGTTATTTAAAGCGGTCATCGATAAAACAGAAACGGCGCCGAATGTAAAAATAGCGCTGACCGACATGGAACTGCAAGGATATGCAGAAAACTATAATGCGAGCGAAATCACAACAAAAATTAATGACCAACAAACCATATTTACTATTGTTGGAAATGTATTATTTAATAAACGTGGTTTTAAAATGGTTTCGCCAGTTGCGTAAATAAATTAATAAAAACACCTAACGCCTCTGATTAATAATCAGGTTTTTTTTAATTAGTAAAAGGATGGTGAATTATGACGATCGAATTTGGCGTTTTAATAGCTGTAGGTAGTTTTTTAATCGGTTTTTTAACATTTAATCGCAATCGTGATAAAGATGTTAAAACAGATGCATCGCGCAATGCGGTAATCGAAACGAAATTAGATAATATCGGTTCGTCGGTAGAATCGATTAGAATTGATTTAAAGGCAAGCGAAAGGCGCTGGGAGAAGACAGAAAAAGACGTCGCACGTGTAGATAAAGATGTTACCCGCGTTGAAGAAATGGCTAAATCAGCTCATAAACGAATTGATACACTCGAAAATAAGGAGGATAAATAAATGTTTGATATCGCATTATTAATAGCTGTCATTGTCGCAATAACGCAGTTAGTTAAAAAAAGTGCGCCGATATCCGCAAAGTATATGCCTGCTTTATCACTCATTTTAGGTGTGATTGCAGGTGTTTTTTATGTAGATGGGGGCATAAGAGAGCAAATGCTTACAGGAATTATGATCGGATTATCTGCTGCGGGTTTATTTGACCAAACAAAAATAACTAAAAAAGGTGATCCCAAATGAAAAAAATCATGTGGGATAAATCGCACCAGAATACTAAATGGGACCAAGGGGCAGTTGCGAATGGATTGCGAGAAGCTGACCTTACGGAAAAGATAGTAGATTATGCTGTAGTTTACATGGATGCCAACTATACCGGATTCGAACAAAGAGTCACCAGAACAAACGAAGAGATTCTTGCGCTCGAACGGCGAGACGATGAAGCCGATGCCTGGGGTGCTGATGCATTTGTTTCCCCCCATATTAATGCTGGTGGCGGTAATGGATATGAAAGCTATATCTATAATAAGTTGTCCGGAAAGGCGCAGCAACAAGCTGTGTCCTTCCAAAACATAATGGATAATGAAATATTACTAGCGATGCAGCGTTTCGGCGATATAAAAGCACACGGTGGAGATCCGTCCAGACAAAAGGACCTGTTTGTACTTCGCGAAACGAATATGACGGCAATTTTGACGGAAAATCTTTATATAGATTCAAGTGATTCAAAATATCTTAAAAATGAGGATTTCTTAAAGGCGGTCGGTGAAGCTCATGCTCGTGGAGTCGCGAAGTTTTTAGAACTTCCGGCTAAAGAAATAGTAGCAGCTGCTGCATCGAAAAAGGAGGATGATGTCATGAACCAAAAATTTGAACCATCGAACCAAGCAATCAGAAACGCCGTTTCCACCGTTTTAATGCGCTTTGAACAAAAAGCCCCGCCACTTGCTGCGGAATGGAGAGATAAGGCGAATGCCGGAGAACTAACTATCAACGAAGCAGTCGGTCTGTTATTTGTTGCCATCGAAAGAGGATATATCACAGGAAAATAAGCTCTATAGAATCAATTTAGTGATGGACTATCCATAAAACAAAAGTTAATTCGCTCAGAATACGATTCTCAGACATGAAAAAGCCCCTGACTATTTGATTTTACAAAGTAGTAGGGGCTTTTTGTGTTAGAATTTAATTGATAGCAGCCTGCAAGATAATGGCGGCGTCTTCCTTCAAATCACCTTTATAAGTATATTGAATGTTATTTTGATTATAAACTTTTGTGTAATCTATTATATTAATGTTTTTATCGGTTAATCCTAAGTTAGCGATTAGTTTATTTCTATCACCGAAAGATAAGGTATCATCTACATTTCCTACTAAAAGCAAAAATGCTAAATCAAGGTCTTTCTTTTCTGTAAAGTAGGCATTAGATGTTGTAGTCAAGGACACGTGTGTTATTTTTCCATTTATATCTTTATCGATAAAAATATAAATGTTATCAGATAGTCTAATCGTCTGACCTCCATCCTCGTCTTCTTCACTAGAAATAATTTTTAAATTTGTATCATCTCCAATTTGTTTTAAAGCTTCGGATAATCTACTTTCAAATTCTTCAACAGTAAAATTAAATGTTTTACTAGTTGTTTCTTCGGAACCGCAAGCCGTTAAAAATAATGCTGCCATTAATAAAAGTATTAGTTTTTTCATGATGAATATTCCTTTCTATTTTGTTATATTTATATTATTCTAGTAAACCTTACGGATTCCTTCAAATACTAATACAACCTAGGTTATTATTTTTGATGCCAAAATGATGCCTATAAAAATATTAACCTATATAATTTAATATTAACATCATAGATTAATTACGCTGTAACGCCTTTAAATAAAGGATAAATATCAGCATCAATACATACATATTATTGCGCAACGTATGGGCGGCATGATGTAATAAGCCGTCTGAACCCTTGATATGAGTGGGTTTTGATGTAAGATGAGAGTGAAATGCTAACATTTTGCTAACATTGAGGTTTTTAACGGAGGCTTCTCATAAGTTCACTGAACTTTTGAGAGGCTTCTTTTTTCATTTCTTGCGTTACATGGAGATAAACATCTTTTGTTATTTGGTCATCTGAGTGGCCGAGTCTGTCCATAATTTGTTCAAGTGCTACACCTGCTTCAGCTAAGAGCGATGTATGGGTATGTCTTAGTGAATGTGGTGTTAATTCTGGATTCAAATCGGCAAGGGCTAACAGTCTTTTCATACGATTTTGAACGGTCTTAATGACGATTGGATAACCATGTTGCCGTTCCATTTTTGCAAAGATAAATTCTTTGTTGTAGTAATCATCCCCTAGTTGTTTAATGACTTGATTTTGAATTATTTTATGCTCTTTTAAAGCGTTAATGATCTCTTCATCCACAATAATTTTACGTCGAGACTTTCTTGTTTTTGGTGTGACTAGTAAATATTTTAACGTATTATTCGTCGGATTATAATACGTTTTGGTGATACTAATTGTGTGATTGACGAAATCAACATCTTTCCACTTGAGGGCTACTAATTCTCCAACCCTAATGCCTGTGTAAGAGAGAATAAGGAACATTAAATAATCATGTTCAAGGCCATATTCCTTCGCTGTTTTTAGAAACAGAGCAAGTTCTTCTTTTTCAAGATACTTCGGAATTTCTTCCTCTTCTAGTTGTTCAATTGTTTTCTTTTCCTTCTTGAGATATGCAAATTCTGTTGGATCCTTTTTGATTAGCTCCATTTCTAATGCCTTTCGGAAGATCATTCTTCCCGTACGGTGGATACCTTCCCTTGTGCTATCGGAATACCCTAGTTCCTTTAAATCGTTTAAGGCATCCTGATACATCTTTCTTGTGATATCTTTTAGTTTAAGCTGACCGAAGTAGGGAAGTAATTTACTGATTTCATGAAGGCGAACTCTAACTGTTCCCGGTTTAACATCTTTTGCTTCACTGTAGATTGGAAGCCATTCATTAGCGAAATCATTAAACGTTTGATCTGTTTCTTCGATGACTATTCCTTGTTCAAGCTCGTGCATGAGAGTGGTAGCTGCTTTTTCAGCCTCTTGTTTCGTCGTGAATCCACTCTTAGTTTTCTGTTTCCTTTTTCCAGTCACGGGGTCAATGCCGATATCGATGACAAAAGCCCATTTGGAGCCACAAGTACATTTTTTCCTTTTGCACTTACAGCCTCGTTTGTAAAAATGACCTTTCATTTCATTGAAAAACCTCACTTTCTTTATTTTTTGTTACAATTGTCCATTATTCCCGCTTTGATAGTGAATAATTCGTTATGTTACATTGATAAAGCAAATGGCATTTTATTAGATTTAATTCATTAGCTAGCACTGCTATTTCTGTACGAGGATATTAAACATCTTATCGATATGGCTAATCGAAAGGATAAATGAAGTATTCATTGGGTTTTGTGTTAAATTTTTATAGAGAGTCTAACTGGCAGAAGGAGAGTCCAAATCAATCTTTTTTCAGCAATTGGGCCAGATTGTGGAGGAACTATTATAATGTGCAGTAGACTTATGCTGCACAGCAACAAATTATAAGTTTAGTTAATGTTATATTCTATAATGCATTTCACGATGAACTCTTAATGTTCAAAATTCGTAAATTCACCTCTTTTATATTCTGAGTTGATAGAGAATGTAATAATCCTTTCTAAAAATAAAAAAGGATAAAGCAAATCGCTTTATCCTGAAAAATTCTCATTAAATCGTCTCTCATAATCTTCCATCTCATTTTGAATAAAATCTAACCTTCTGCGACTATAATTAAGGGCTAAACCAAAATCATATTGAGTAGTTTGATAATTTTGTGGGAGTATCAAACGGATTAACCCTTCAAAATAATGAAAAAACAATTGGTCAAATTCAATTAATTTTTCTTTCCATTCATCCAAATCAAAGTCTTTTCTTGTAATCATTTGAGGTGTATATTCTATATTACCACTAACATATCCCATCATCATGCTATTATATTGCTCACCTAAATTTTTGGTATATAAGCTACCTCTATGTTTTACATAGTTATATAATTGTCTCACCTCTAACGTTAGAGGGTTGTTATTAAAGGCAAGTAAATGTTGCCTGAAATCTTCCCTGCCTCTTAACCCAACCACTTCAAGTAGGGTTGGAAAAGTACAGAACCCAGAGTATTTTTGATAGTATCTAGGCTTCTCCATGAATAGAAATGAATTATCTCCTAAATAAAACCAGATAACTTGCCAAGATAAATCGATGGCGTAGTTATAGAAAGATAAAGCACTTTGAAGAAATTTTGATCTTATGTATCTTAGGTGAGTATCATCATTTTGAGATATTAATTGACCAAAATTTTCACAATCGAAATCTGAAAGATAAGACCTTCCATTACTAAAGGCATAATAGACATCACCAATTTTATGTGCTGCGTAAATGATATTAGGTTCAAAATTCATATAATGAGCATCCCAAGGCTCTAAATCGAACCAATGATCTACACTGAAATCACTGTATAATTCTTGTATGGTTGTCAACTTCTTCACCCGCTTAATTTGATAGAATTACAGTATAATATTACCATATTAAAATAAAATAACGTCTTTAATTTACGTCAATTCTTATCCAAGTAACGGAGCTTATGTTCAACAAGAAAGCAGAAAAACTTGCTGCACAGTACAACGATACTATTCATTAGAAAAGATATTCAAAAAATGGGTGCTATAATAAAGGAGATATTGACATGAAATTTATTTACTTTAACGATACTGGTAGAAAAGTGAGCATACATCCTGCTACTTTTTTAAATGGTTGTACAGGTTCAAGTGAACCAATCAAACATCTAGAACAAAGAATATTTGAATTACCATCAGGTACATTTCCTTGGGTGAAGATGTGGGATTATGGTGAAATTTGATTAAGCATACTGGTTTCACCTATGAAGGAAACTAAATAAAATATGGCCAAGAGATGAATTTGAGCCTATAGAGTATTACTCTTTATGATGTAGCGGGTGCATTATTTAATCAGAATTTTTTAAAAAACTATACCTTGAATAAATATGTAGCTGGAAAGCAAATGTTATGAAACATATTGCTTTCCAGTAAGATTACCCATCAATTTACTAAATTTATCAGCCGCTTCTTGTTTTCTTCCTACTGTTACATGAAGATAGACTCTTCTAGTTGTCTCATCATCTTGGTGGCCTAAACGATCCATAATCTCATCTAAATCAACACCTGCTTCGGCAAGAAGTGATGTATGAGTATGGCGAAGTGAATGCGGAGTTACATTTAGATTCAAATCTGTCTTTTTTAGTACCCGTGCCATCCGACTTTCAATAAATTTAATTAGCAGAGGATAACCGGGATGACGATTAACATTAGTAAATACATAATTTTTGTTATTATAAGATTTACCAAATTTCTTAATAATCTTCTCTTGTTCTAACTTATACTTTTTTAATACATCCATAACAAATTGATCAACTATAATCTTACGTCTTGACTTTTTTGTCTTGGGTGGAAGTATTTGATATTTAAGAGTATTGTTATCCGGATTATAATATGTTTTTGTTATCCGAATTGTAAACTTTTTAAAATCTATATCTTTCCATTTGAGTGCAATTAGCTCACCAACACGCATCCCTGTATAGGAAAGCAAAATGAAAATAGCAAAATCCATGAACAGACCATTTTCTTTTACAGAATTTAAGAAAAGTGCAAGCTCTTCTTTTTCAAAGAATATAGGTAATACTTCCTCATCGTCTTCTATAATGACTTGTTCATCCTTTTTTATATATGCATTTTCTGTTGGATTTATTTTCAGTATTCTCTTATTAACTGCCATTCTAAAAATCAATTTTCCAGTGGTATGAACACCTTCAATTGTACTTCTAGCAAAACCTTGATCTTTTAAATCATTTAAAGCTGATTGATACATTTCTTCTGTAATATTTTTAAGTTTAATATGAGCAAAGTAGTCCAATAACTTATTGATACTATATTCTCGTAAACGAATGGTTCCGGGTTTAGGAGCATTTCTTTGAATATAAAAAGATAACCATTGATCAGTAAAGTCTTTAAATAAAAGATTTGATTCTTTAATAAATGTACCATTGTTTACCTCAGTAATACGAGCTGCTGCAACTGCTTGAGCATCTTGTAATGTTTTAAAACCACCCTTAGTTTCTTGTCGTCTCGTTCCTGTTCTCGGATCTTTTCCAATATCAATAACATATTCCCATTTTTTGTTGCAAGTACAATTTTTAGGATCACACTTACAACCTCGTTTGTGAAAATGGCCTTTCATAATTTAATAACATCTCTTTTCATTGTATTCTTTTTTGTACTTTAAAGAGTGAGGGGAACTTAGTTCAATTAGAAATTTTCCCTCATAAATTCAGCGTGTATTTTATCGTTAATTAACAGAGCTTTTCTCTTTTAACTTGTTTATCCATTGCTTAAAATCTTCTTTATCTACTCTTTTAGATGCACCTATACTAAAATTGGGAATACCACCGTGGCTCACATGAATTTGAAATAATTCATAGACGCGTCTTCTTGAAATACCAAGAAATAGTGCAATATGTTGAGCAGTTAAAGTGTCAGGTAGTGACTCCCAAGTTGTAAATTTCTTTGCTGTTTGCATTTCGTATAACCTCCATTATTATTTTGTTTAAAAATAAAAACCGTAGATGTACATAGCCGACTAATAAAAGAGTGGCTATATAAACAACTGCGGTTTTCGCTTGTTTGGTTACTATATTTAATTAAGTCTTACATAATATATTTTATCTTCACATTTTCATATTCGAAGGGTTTTTCTTAAAATATTTATATTTTATATTTTGTTTAATGTTTCGGTTTTTTGACCATAATGTTGATAATGCGTTCGGTATCGTAACCATCGAAGAATTCTTCGATGGTTAGATAACCGAATAGATACTCTCAAAAGTCCTTGATAACAGGGGTTTTTGAGAGTAAGGGTATTTTGAAAATGAATTTAAAATCATGTCTTCGGTTTTTTAACCAGTCATATCTTCAAATTTACTAATTTGTTCGGTTATATGACCAGTTAAATTCTCTAGTAAAATAAATGGAGAGAGCCGATAACTAATTTGGATGTCGTTATTTGACTCAAAATCAACAGTTACTTCATCAAAATACATGAGAAAGAAGACACGTAATTCACTATCTGTAAAGTTTAAAAAGCTTTGTTCCAACATCTCTATTAAGAGTAGATGAAGATAATTGTCGTCTAGTAACCGAATGATTTCATCCGTTGTCATACTAATATAGGCTATTTCATCTTCTAGCCCTTTTTGTGCAACTTTGAATGCCTCCTCTAAAAGAGGATTGGTTGCTATATCAGTTGCCAGCATATTTTGGTTATAAAGTGATTTTTCTAGAAGCTGCTTTAGATTGACTTTTGCATTATTAAGTTTGTTAGCCCAGCTTTTAAGTTGCTCTTTAGATGTGATGGCAAAGTTGTAAAGCTGAGTAGTCCACTTTCTTTGTAAATCACTTAAAACAGTTTCATGAACAGGTATAATTGGTACTGTTTTCTTACAAGATGAGCATCTATAAATCATATATTTCCCTCGTTTTCCCTTCGGAGAGTTATCTTTTGCAATTAATTGCGAATTGCATCTCTTACATATGATAATTCCACGAAGGTAATAAGGAGTACTCATCGTCCCGTATTCACTCTTTAATTCCTTTATTTGTTTTACAAGATAGAAAGTCGTGGGACTAACAATAGGTTCATGAATATTCTTAAATAAATCGATGTCTTTTTCGGCTTTTGGTTTGCTAATTTCATAGCTAGTTCTAACATTCCAAGCTAAATTTCCAGCGTATGCTCGGTTGGACAAAACATAACCGATTGTGCTACTGTTCCAATGCTTAACCTTTTTAGTCTTTATCTCACATTTATTGAGATATTCGGCAATCGTTTGCTGAGAATGCCCGAAACTAGCCAAATAAAAGATTAGCTCAACAATTTTAGCATCTTCATTCGGAAATAAGATGCCTTCTTTCATATCATAACCGATTGGTGTGCGAGATCCGGGACGTCTAGGGCTACCTTGATTTAGAATGTTTTTATGCGCATCTTTAGAACGAATAGATTTTATTTCAGATTCTTCAGCAGCAAAGACAAGCTTGGCTTGTGTAATAGGATCATTTGGATCCCATTCACCATCGGATTGGGTGCTGAAAAATTTCGTTTGAGGATACTCATTTTTTATTGGAGTATATACCTCGTTATAAAAGTCAGTAATGCTCCTAGTAATTCTCGATTCTTCATAGAAACAGATTGCTTCAGCTCCATTAGTAATGTCATCAAGAACCATTTGCATACCTTTGCGTTTACCAGCATTATAGTGAAAGGCACTAGTTGCTTTGTCCGCACGCCATTCTATTATTTCAAGATTCTCTCTATCAGCTAGCAGTTCAATTTGGCTTTTTTGGATTTCTAATGAATGATTGCCATCTTGCTTTTTGTCAGAGTAACGTAAATATCCAATGGCTTTTAATTTATTCATGAAACATCTACATCCTTTTCAAATTTTGAAAGATATAGAGCGATTTGTATATGAGTTTCAAAAACAAGAGCCTTATCTACAAGTAATTCAATTAGTCTTTGAAGTTCCTGTTGTGAGATATCTAAATTTAGTTGTGTTAATTGTTTAACATCCTTTATATCATCACGAAGTTCTTTTAATGCTAGAATATCTTGACCAATAGATTGGTGTTTTTCTTTTAGTTTTTCAATTTTTCCTAAATATCTCGGAATAAATGGTTTATCCTCTTTATTTAGTGTGCTTACAGCTAATGAGGTATCTAGATATTCTGACACAACTATCTTTTGCTCTCGTTGTAACCTTTTATTCTCTGTAATGATTCTCCTTGAAATAACTTTTTCAGCCTTATCGATAGAGATAGATTGAACATGGTCTAATACCGTTTGATTTACTAGATTATTAAATTCTTCAACAGATATAGCTACTCTTCTATGATTAGCACTACATACAAAGTAACCAGCATCAAGAGGGTTTTCCTTTCGATGCTTCATCTGGCTATTACACTCTCCACAAATTGGTGTAATGGTAAATAAGGTGCTAATATCTAAAAGTCTCTCTTGATAATAGGATACAAATTTATCAACTAGCATTTTAGCAGCAATAAAAATATCTAAACTTACCATCGGTTCTACATGAGGTAATAATTGATACCCGCTTTTTGTTTCATAATGCGCTGCATAAAAAGGATTAGTTAATATACGAAGCATTCTTTCTGGCTTGGTAAGTCCTTTTCGACGTGTAAGCAAAAACTCTATAAATTGATCCTCATTAACTACACTATTAAAATCTTTATATAAGCTAACAATTATTTCTCTTTTGTTTTCATCAATTGTATAGCGCACTTTTCCTTCCTCTTTAATTCTGGTATAGCCAAAGATACTAGAAGGAAA
This sequence comes from uncultured Bacillus sp., assembly GCA_937902115.1. GTDB lineage: Bacteria > Bacillota > Bacilli > Bacillales > Cytobacillaceae > Bacillus_BD. Next base: position 24,223 of record CALGSR010000444.1, read on the forward strand.
TTGTTTTCGTGCATCATCTGTACGAGTACGAATATTTTCACCTTCAATTTGTCCAAACATTCCATAGAATGCCTCTAGTGCAAGCTTGTTTTTAAATGGTGGTTCATTACTTGCCGTGTAAATAACTTCCACGTCATGTTTTATAAAAACTTTTGTTATATCTACGAATTCATAAAAATTTCTAGCAAACCGATCACGCTTATATCCAATTACTGCCTTTACCTTTCCTTCCTGTATCAAGCGAATTAATTCCATTAGTTTTGGTCTTTGTTTCATTTTTAACTTCGTTGCTGAAACATCATAATCGGATAGGTAAATAATAAAATCCTCATCACCAACTAGGTTTTGAGATTCAAGGTATCTTCTTGCCGCAGCGTCTTGTAATTCAAGACTTTGTGCAGCAGAGCTAACTCGTTTATAAACCACAATGAATTGTTTTTCTTCCATGACAGTTTCCTTTCTATTAATTTATTTTATACCAATTAGTAAAGCCTGAAGTCTATAATCATCTTTTGTAATATGTTCAAGAAGTGCTTTCTCTGTAAATCGTCTGAACCATAATTCTGATTCCAATGGTAGTTCTTCTGAGTAAGTGACTTTTACAACACGATATTGGCTTTTCATACTTTCCCCTCCAGTCTATTTTTGGTAATCATCATTGACTGAAGAGGTGTTATTTATACATTACTTGATCTTATCTGATTTTCTCGATTCCATATCTATATCAAACGATAACTGAACACCCTCCACTTGTTTAGTTGTCTCATTTTTCTTTCGCTTAATGATCATTTTCGTTTCATATCCGGGAATGCGAAGTTTTTTAATTATCTTGTTCATTTTTTCGTTCTTGTAAGTGGAAGAACATATGAATGATAGTTTTAGAGATTCCAAAATCTTCACTGTAGGTGAGACATCGCTTACAGTAATCAGTGTTTGAGTTGAGTTTATTGTCCTCCACTTGGAAGTCCTCCTTTCTAGTTAGAATTAAACGCTATTGGCCTCAAGCGTTAATCATCTTACTTTCAAAAAGTTGATATTCGAATAGGTAAAATAAACTTTTTAATTTTCTACAGGTATAAAATAGTAAAATCCTTTGACTTTATATACGGAAAGTATGAATGCAACCTTTTCCGATTGCTTTCAAAACTAAATCGTAATTAAACCCATAGTGGATTATCTTAGAAACGGTAGTCTAGATAAAAAGTAGTTCAGTAAAAATTATTCCAAACGGTTGAAAATATCTTGATTTGGACGATGGCAAGAAAAGTTTTTTGGATTATTGATAAATTTAATTGGAATGTTAAAGAGATTGACGGGGCTTAGATAATGATTAAATTCAGAGTAGGTGGAAATAATAAATATTGTCGATGAATTGCAACAAGGACATTAAATAGAAAAATCCAGCACTAATTCGTGCTGGATTTTTCTATTTCTTTGTCGGATAAAAGAATGAGAATTAACTAAATATAAGTTAGTTTTATGAATTGAACCTATAGCCGATGTTCATTTCTATAGAGAGATTTTCTACGTTATAATAATGTATAATTGATAATAGATGTACCCTATTATTTTACAGCATTATAAGAAGAGATGCTTGTGCATCTCTTCCCTCTCTGACATACAAGTTGCACTAACAACTTAGTTTAAATTATTTCCAACAATTATTTTTGCCTGTACTTATAAATTCTTCTCG
>CALGSR010000445.1 GCA_937902115.1 uncultured Bacillus sp.
TAGTGTATTGGATGTTACTAGATCATAAAATATGGCATTTATACATTGCGGCAACGGATAATGGGCTTTGCTATGTAGGCTCGCCAAATGCGCCATTCGAGGAACTGGCCACATGGGTTGAAAAGAAACTTCCAAAACATGAACTTCTAGAGGATAAGAATGCAATGAAGCCCTATGAAACAGAATTAATTGAATATTTGGAGGGCCGGCGCAAGGAATTTGCATTACCAATGGATTTCCGTGGTACAGATTTCCAACAGGCTGTTTGGAGGAAAATGCTGGAGATTCCATATGGTCAGACTGCTACCTACACAGAAATTGCAGAACATTTGAATCGGCCTGATGCAGTACGGGCTGTAGGCACCGCTGTTGGGGCTAATCCAATGTTAATCACGGTCCCCTGTCATCGGTTGTTTGTGAAGAATGGGAAATGCAGGGGCTACCGAGGCGGGTTGGAGATGAAAGGACGACTGCTTGAAATCGAGGACATAAAGGAGGGTAAAAAATAATAAATCGAAATGGGGGTAAAAACAGGGTGAAGAAAAAGAAAATATTCATTCCAGTAGTTTCTTTGTTTGTTCTTATATTGATGTTGGGTAATTTTTCAAACCCATTTGATGTCACTGTTGCGGCTACAACCACTACGGCCCAGACTAAAGCAAAGAAAAACGATGAGCTTTACAAACAAATAGAGGAATTTAGCAGTGAACACAAGATTGCTCCAACAGATGCGATCATAGATAGGGTTTGGAAAGCAATCCCTGGTTATAATGGATTGGATGTAAATAAGAAGGCAAGTTATAAAAAAATGGAGAAGAGCGGTAAATTTGAAGCAAATAAAATTGTTTTTGAGGAAATACCGCCAAATGTTCATCTGGAGGATTTAGCTGCTGAACCCATTTATAGGGGCAATCCACAAAAGCCGATGGTGGCATTGTTAATTAATGTTGCTTGGGGAAATGAATATATTCCAACCATCCTAAATACCTTAGAGAAATCTAACGTTAAGGCAACGTTCTTTTACGATGGCAGCTGGGTTAAAAAGAATCCGGAACTGGCAAAGACGATTTATAAGGCCGGCCACGAGATTGGCAACCATGCGTATAGTCATCCTGACCTGCAAAAACGTTCCAAAGGTGAAACGATTCAGGAGATCAGTAAAACGAATGATGTGATTGAAGAGACCATTGGAGTAAGACCAAAATGGTTTGCGCCGCCAAGCGGAAGTTTTAATCAGGTAACGGTCCAGGTTGCGGACGAGCTAAATATGAAAACGATTCTATGGACGGTGGATACAGTTGATTGGAGAAAGCCAGCCACGGATGTAATGGTTAAACGTATTATCACAAATGTGGATAAAGGCTCCATGGTTCTCATGCATCCTACGAAGCCCGTTGCCGAGGGGCTTGGTGCTATGATAGCGGGTATCAAGGAGAAAGGATTCCAACTTGGTACAGTGAGTGATCTAATGAGTGAGAAACGTATTGATAAGCCGGATACCGCCAAGGCCGCTAAAAAAGGGAAGGAAGAATAGTAGGATGAAAAATTCCATTCGGATCCTTTAACAGTTATTTCAATCATAGCCGCCTGGTACTCTCCCAAAAGGTCATATTGATGAAGTTGCTGGACCATATTTTAAATTTAAGGTTTGGTGGAAATTGTGAAAATGATAAATTGGGAGTATGCAAAGTGGGGCAGGGTGAAGGCAAGGTTCGATAAATTCCCAAATTCAACTATAATTTTTAGGTTAATAAAATCTTATTATTTTGTTTATACAGTTGATTGGTCGGAAACGGACCATGTAATAACGAGAACGGATCTAGAGAAAGCGGAATTATTAATCAACCGGGAGTTGGAATTGGGAGCGGAATTTTTAAATCGAAAAGGCTCTGAAACTTGATAACAAGGATTAATTTGTCTGCAGCCATCAGGCGCAATTCTGTAATAAGAATTGCGCTTTTTATGATGTTTACGATCCAGGGGCCCTTAGTGGAAGGGATTACTTCCTATATCGATCTCAAAAAACCGGAGAATGTAAAAAGAATGGAACAAGATGTGGAAAGAACGATTGAAAAACGTGTATCCCAGTTAATTAAAAAAGTTCAAAGTGAATATGGAACGGATATATTTGGATTAGATGAAACTGTCATCCGCAAAAACCCATCACAATGGAAAAAACGAAAGAATAACTGGAAGGAGGAATTCCAAGAAGCGGATGTTTTGGTAGACGTAGATTTGACCGTTGAATTGATCGGATTAACAGGGGAACCTCAACCATATAAATGATAGTTAATTGCGTTAAGAAATAGCTAAAGCAGGTATCATTTACCATACCGAGGTGGGATTTATTTTAGTAAAAGGCTGTGTTATAGGTCAATGTTGATTTTATGTCCCTTGTTGATTGGAGTGGAAGGCACGAAGACTCCCGCGGGAGAAGCGAGGCAGACGAGACCCCACAGACACGAAGTGTCGAGGAGGCTCGTCGGTCGCCCGCAGGAAAGCGAAGTGCCTGGAACGGAAATCAACAACCAAGTTTAACTGAGCCTAGTAAAAAAGAAACCCTTCATTTGAAAAATAGATGAAGAATCTATCAAGTAATCCTGTGTATTTAAAATAAAATCACGAGGTTAAGTTACGTTGTTGGGAATGGTGTAAGAAGGAGATGGGTAACCTAATATTACCAAGTTATTGAATGGAGGATGTGTAATGACGAACAAGGATTATGGTGAGGGAAAGTTACCGGAGTTTCCCGAATCCTTTTGGACGAACTCAACAGATTTACCAAGCTTTCCTCGGCTGGAACAGGATATTCAGGTGGATGCTGTTATTGTAGGTGGTGGAATTACCGGAATAACAACTGCCTACCTTTTGGTCAATAAGGGATTAAAGGTTGCGATCGTGGAGGCAGACAAGTTATTGAATGGAACTACGGGTCATACAACGGCAAAAATTACTGCGCAACATGATTTAATCTATGATGAATTGCTTACCAGCATGGGAAGGAGTAAAGCAAGGTTATATTATGAAGCTAACATAGAGGCCTTAGAATTTATTAAAAAAATAATCGAACAGGATGCTATTGACTGCGACTTTAGTATCCAGGATGCCTATATATATGCAACAACAGAAGAATATGCACAAAAGATCGAAAAAGAGGCTGAAGCTTATGAAAAGCTTCATATTGATGGGAAACTGGTTGATGCCATTCCCCTGAATATAATGGTTAGAAACGCGCTAATCATGAGAAACCAAGCACAGTTTCATCCACTTAAATACCTACAGCATCTTGTCAAAAGCATTACAGAAAAAGGCGGGCTCATTTTTGAAAATACAGTTGCGGTCAATGTAGAGACAGGAACGCAGCCAACGGTTCTTACACGGGACGGGGGTCGCGTTACAGCCAATCATGTTCTTGTCTGTTCACATTTTCCCTTCTATGAAGGCCTTGGGCTTTATTCCGCAAGAATGTATGCCGAGCGTTCGTATGTACTTGCGGCCAAGCCCAAAAGTAAATTTCCGGGCGGAATCTACATTAGTGCGGGAAAACCGACACGCTCTCTAAGATCTGTAACAGTCAATGGGGAGGAAATGATCCTTATAGTTGGGGAGAATCACAAGACTGGGCAAGGGATAGACACAATGAAACTCTACGAGGCGCTTGAAGCCTTTGGCCAAGAAATATTCGGAATTGAAACCATTCCTTATCGCTGGTCTGCACAAGACTTAACAACCTTGGATAAGGTTCCTTATATCGGAGCCATTACATCTGATCAGCCCAATCTATTGATCGCTACAGGGTATAGAAAATGGGGTATGTCCAATGGCACAGCTGCTGCCCTTCTGCTTTGCGATACTGTTTTGGGTGAAAAAAATAAATTTCAAAAGCTCTATACTCCATCAAGATTTTATGCAAATCCCAGCTTAAAATCCTTTTTCGTCGAGAATGCCAATGTTGTTTCCCATTTAATTAAAGGAAAACTTGAAATGACCAATCTTAACCCGAACGTGTTGCCTAAGGATGAGGGAGCGGTAATAAGTATTAAAGGCGAAAGAAAAGGTGCCTATCGGGATACGGAAGGAAAGCTGCATATTGTGGATACAACTTGTACCCATATCGGATGCGAGGTTGAATGGAACAGTGGTGATAGGTCCTGGGACTGTCCGTGCCACGGCTCTAGATTTTCGTATACTGGTGACGTTATTGAAGGCCCGGCGGAAAAACCGTTACAGAAGTATGATTATAAGATGATTGACAATCTACTGTCAGAGGATTCCGGTTATTAATAAATGCCGAAGGACATATCTGTAAACAGCTGCAAAATAGGATTACCCTAAGTCAGTATTTATGTCGAAAATGTGAATTGAATCACAGTATCTTTTCATCATTTTATTTACTATTAAAGTGTAGACGATTACATATTGTTTAACTATATAGTTTCTTAAGAATAAATGGTCCGTCTATCCATTGAAAAAATAATGGCTTAAAGCACGATCAAACTAGACCATAAGCATTAGGAGGAGACGAATGATGGCAGAAGAATTCACTAGACAATTTATTAATGGTACTTGGAAACTAGGATCAAGCGAAAAAAGCATTGAAAACTTTAATCCTTACACAGGAGAAAAGATTTTAACGATTCAATCAGCGAATAAAAAGGATTTAGATGAAGCCTTTCAAGCAGCTAAAGAAGCACAGCCAAAATGGGCTAATATGACAGTGGCTGAAAAGCAAGGACATTTTCAAAAACTTGTAGATGTGATGGTAGCAGAAAAAGATACGATTATCGATTGGCTGATCAAAGAATCAGGAAGCACCTATTTAAAGGCTGTTGTTGAATTTGATTCCGCATTAGGGGTAATGAAGGAATCCATGTCCTTCATCACGCGAATGACGGGTGCCATCCTTCCTTCCGTATTTCCGAATAAAGAAAATCGAATCTATCGAATCCCTAAAGGGGTTATCGGGGTTATCGGTCCTTGGAATTTCCCTCTCCATTTAACGATGCGCTCCGTTGCCCCGGCCTTGGCAACTGGAAACAGTGTTGTGATTAAACCAGCTTCAGATACACCCGTAACATCAGGACTTATTTTTGGCATGCTTTTTGAAAAAGCAGGCTTCCCTCAAGGTCTTGTGAATGTTGTGGTTGGAAAAGGTTCTGAAATTGGGGATGAATTTGTGATTCATCCAATCCCGAAACTCATTTCTTTCACTGGTTCAACAGAAGTAGGAAGACGAATTGGTGAAAATGCAGGCAGGAATTTAAAAGACGTTGCCCTCGAACTAGGTGGGAATAACGTGATGGTCGTTTTAAAGGATGCCAATATAGGGCGGGCAGCGAAAGCAGCTGTCTTCGGTAAATTTCTCCACCAAGGGCAAATTTGTATGGCTTTGAATCGAATCATTGTGGACAAGGAAATTTATGAGGAATTTGTGAACGAATTTGTAAAATTGGTCAGTGAATTAAAATATGGTGATCCGTCTGATAAAGCAACATTTGTCGGTCCAGTGATCAATAAAGAACAAATCGAAAGAATTCAAAGAGATTTGAATGAAAGTATACAACAGGGTGCAGAAATCATATATGGAGGGAAAATAGAGGGATGCTTGATGCAGCCAACTGTGTTGAAAAATGTGAAAAATGATATGCCAATCGCGCAAAATGAAATCTTTGGTCCAGTCGCTGCGATAATAAAAGCAAATAACGAAGACGAAGCGATTGAATTTGCCAATGATTCGCCATACGGCTTAAGCGGCTCCATTTTTACGGAGGACCGTCATCATGGGGTAGAATTAGCGATGAAAATTGAAACAGGGATGATTCATGTAAACGATCAATCTGTAAACGATGAAGCTCATGTTCCATTTGGAGGCGAAAAAGACTCTGGGGTTGGTCGTTTCAATGGGGAATGGGCGCTTGACAAATTCACAACGGTCAAGTGGATAGGAGTGCAAAGCGGATACCGCGAATATCCAATATTTTAGGTCATTATGAAGATAGAGGATTTTTTAGAGCTGCAATAACTGAGTATCAATTATTGCAGCTTTTTCACTATTCAATATTCGGCGCGATGATAGGTTTAAAAACCCAATTTCTCATTTAGTTTTTGAGAGATTGTTTTTTTTTACGGCCTAATCACCGTCCCCGCGTTTCAAAGTGATAAATGTAATATTTTTCGACAAAAAGTTCAATAATGTGACATAGTTCACGTTCGATATCTTTGATATATTTAAATTGAACATTGTTTAAAACGGTGTTTAAAACATAATGAAATTAGGGTTGCATGATGAAAAATACAGAAGATCAGGATATGTCAAAGAAAGATCAGATCTTGGAAGCAGCCTTGAATCTTATAAAAAGTGAAGGTTTTGAAAAGGTAACCATGAGAAAAATTGCTTCCGAGGCTCATGTAAATGTCGGCCTTGTCAATTATTATTTTGGTACAAAAAACAAATTGATAAATGAAGTCATTCAAATCCTCGTTCATTCTATAAGGGACTCGTTTACGATTTTGGACGATCATTCGATGCCGCCAAAGGAACGATTAAAAAGCTTTTTAACCGAATATGTCAAAGCGTACCATCAATATCCATTTATCGCGCGGCAAATGCTTGAACCCCATGCGGTGATGTTTGACAGTCAAAAGGAATTTGTCCATTTTGTAAAATCAATTGGTTTGAAAAAAATGCAACAAACGATTGAAGAGTTATCCGGAGAATCGGATCCGGAGAATCTTTCCATTATGACCTCGCATTTATTAGGTGCGATCTTTTTACCAGTCTTAATTGAGCCCTTGTATGAAAAAGTAACCGGTTTTCAGTTTCCTGAAGAGAATAAGAGAATCGCTCTTTTACTGGACCGCTATTTTCCAGACACAGAAAAATAAAATATCCATTTTAGGGGAGAGAGAAACATGGAACTTCAAGTCGGCCTTGATGTCGGATCAACTACCGCTAAAATAGTTGCCTTGGATAAAGATAATAAAATTGTTTTGAAATCGTATCAACGGCATTTTTCTGATATCAAAAATACAACATTACGCTTATTAAACCTAGTATCAGAACAATTTCCGCATGCCAAGTTGAAAGTAAATACCAGTGGTTCTTCAGGGCTTGGATTATCTGAACCGATGGATATACCTTTTATTCAAGAAGTCGTCGCCTGTACAGAAGCAGTGAAATCAACCGAAAGTGACATTGATGTCATTATTGAACTGGGTGGGGAAGATGCGAAAATTATCTACCTGACAAACGGGATTGAGCAAAGAATGAATGCCGCCTGTGCCGGCGGAACCGGGGCTTTTATTGATCAAATTGCTTCTTTATTAAATACAGATGCAGCCGGCTTAAACGAGCTGGCTAAGAGTGCGGAAAAAATTTATCCAATTGCGTCAAGATGTGGTGTGTTTGCAAAAACCGATATCCAACCACTGATCAATGAAGGAGCGCGAAAAGAGGATATCGCCGCATCTGTTTTCCAAGCCGTTGTTACTCAGACGATTGCCGGCCTGGCCAATGGAAGACCGATTCGCGGAAAAGTTGCGTTTTTAGGTGGTCCGTTAACCTTTTTACCAGAACTTAGGAAACGTTTTATTCAAACCTTAAAACTAACAGACGAACATATTTTACATAGTCAGGATGGTCATTATTATGTAGCAATTGGAGCTGCACTAGAAAGTACGAATAATGAATCGATAGAAATCGATAAGTTGATTCAGTTACTAAAGAATATGAATCAAACCGTTAATGTCAACAATTCCAAGCGGCTTGAACCGCTTTTTCGCACAAAAGAAGACTATGACCAATTTAGAGAACGGCATGCGAAGGCAAGGGTTCAGCAGCAAGCTTTAGCTACCTATTCAGGAAATGCTTATTTAGGGGTTGATGCGGGTTCGACCACGACCAAAATGGCGCTAACGGGTGAGGATGGCCAGGTCTTATTTAGTTTTTATGAGAAAAATAAAGGAAATCCCATTGAAACCGTTCGTGAAGGCCTCCTTCTTCTGTATCAACAACTGCCAGAGACGGTACAAATCGTACAATCTGCCGTAACAGGTTATGGGGAAAAGTTAATTCAAGCGGCGTATGGGTTGGATATAGGAGAAATAGAAACCGTTGCTCACTATACAGCCGCAAAGAAATTCCAGCCAGATGTTGATTATATTATTGACATTGGCGGGCAAGACATGAAATGTATCAAAATAAAAGAAGGAGTCATTGACCAAATCGTACTAAATGAAGCTTGTTCATCGGGGTGCGGCTCTTTCCTGGAAAGTTTTGCAGAAACGTTAGGCAAAGGTGTAAGGGATTTTTCAAAGATGGCCCTAGCGGCGCAAGCTCCGGCAGATCTTGGTTCGCGCTGTACAGTGTTCATGAATTCAAAAGTAAAGCAATTGCAAAAGGAAGGCGCTTCTATTGCCGATATTTCAGCTGGTTTAGCCCATTCGATTATTTCGAATGCTATTTATAAAGTGATTAAATTGAAATCAGTGGAACAATTAGGAAAGCATGTTGTCGTTCAAGGCGGAACTTTTCTCAATGACGCGGTCCTCCGCTCCTTTGAAACGATTACGGAAAAAGAAGTCGTTCGTCCCGATTTGGCCGGGTTAATGGGTGCCTATGGAAGTGCCTTGATTGCAAAAGAACGCTGGGACGGTGTTTCTGAAACAACGATGTTACCCATTGACAGACTGGATGAATTTAAAGTGAATACTTCCCATCGCCGCTGTGGGATTTGTGAGAATAATTGTCCCATTACCATTAATAAATTTCCCGATAAACGTTTCTTTATTACGGGAAACCGTTGTGAAAGAGGTGCGGGGAAACAAAAACAAAAAAGCCCTTACCCGAACTTGGCTGAAGAAAAGCTTGATAAATTATTTAATCGTGTCTGCCTGGAAGGAGAAGAGGCGGAACGAGGCAAAATTGGGATTCCACGCGTCTTAAATATGTTTGAAAACTACCCATTTTGGCATCGTTTCTTGACTGAATTAAGCTTTGAAGTCGTCTTATCCGATCCTTCCAGTAAACAGATGTTTGAAAAGGGAATTGAGACGATTCCGTCCGAATCTGTGTGTTATCCGGCCAAACTTTCACATGGTCATACGTTGAACTTGATGGAAAAAGGCGTAAAAACGATTTTTTATCCATCGATTGTTTTTGAAAAAAATGAAAATCAGGCGCAACAAAACCATTTTAACTGTCCCATTGTCGCGTCCTATCCGGAAGTGATTCGTGTGAACTTGGACCAAAAATTGGCGGATCAAGGCGCCACATTCTTAAATCCATTCATGACGATTGATAACCCGAACGCATTATTGAAGGATTTGTGTGAATGCTTTGCGGACATTCCAAAAGCGGAGCTGAAAAGAGCCATTAAAAAGGCCTATGTGGAAAATGAGGCTTATAACGAATGGATCCGCAAACGTGGGGAAGAAGTGATCGCCGGGTTAAAAGCCGAGAAAAAAAGAGGAATTGTCTTTTCCGGACACCCATATCATATTGATCCCGCGATCAATCACGGGATTCCGGGTGAAATCACGAAATTAGGAATGGCCGTCTTAACAGAGGATTCCATTGCCCATTTAGCACCCAAGGATTTAGCAGTAAATGTAGTCAACCAATGGACTTATCATTCCCGTTTATACCAAGCGGCAGAAGTAGTCAATCATGAGCCATGTCTTGAGTTACTTCAGGTGACTTCCTTTGGCTGCGGGCTTGATGCGATTACAACAGATGCTGTTCAGGAAATGCTGGAAGATAATAACCAATTATACACGTGGATTAAAATGGATGAGGTCTCAAATCTTGGCGCAGCGCGGATCCGTCTTCGTTCCTTAAATGCAGCGATTCTGGAAAGAGAGAAAAATCCCAAAATTTTACGAAAACGTAAAATAGAGAAATTCGTCCCGCCTACATTTGATAAAGAGTCAAAAGAGCGCTATACGATTTTAGCGCCACAGATGATGCCGGATCATTTTGAACTACTAGAAAAAGCATTTGCCTTGGCTGGTTATGACTTACGTGTCTTAAAAGATGTAAAAGACTCAGATGTTGCGGAAGGACTTCGCTATGTAAATAATGATGCTTGTTATCCAGCTATCCTCACAATTGGCCAGCTTGTGGGTGCATTAAAAAATGGCGGTTATGACTTAAATCGGACCGCTGTGATTATGACACAAACAGGTGGAGGATGTCGGGCTACCAACTATTTGCCCCTTCTGAAGAAAGCATTAAGAAATGCGAATATGCCACAAGTACCTGTCATTTCATTAAATGGAAGCGGCATGGAGAAAGAAAATCAGGAAGGGTTTAAGATTTCTCCTTCATTTGCAAAAAACATGGTCATTGGCTCTTGCCTTGGAGACTTACTCATGCGGTTAAATAATGCGGTTCGACCATATGAAAAAGGGAAAGGTGAATCCCAAAAGGTATATGACAAGTGGATGAAACGCAGTAAAGAGCTTTTGGAAAATTTCTCGATGCGTAAATATAAGCAATTGATTGAGCAGATGATTGCAGACTTTGCTGGGATTGAAGTGAGCACAGGGAAAAAACCACGTGTTGGGATTGTTGGCGA
>CALGSR010000446.1 GCA_937902115.1 uncultured Bacillus sp.
GTATCACTGTGGATTGGATCACCTTTGTCTCAAATGGATCATTTTCTTGTCACAGCTGGATCAAAAAGATGGCACAACTGGGTCAATTGGATGGCTGTAATCATATAGATAATGTTAATTAGTATATCGTGTTTGGAATGTGTTTTTTAATAGACTGAAAAAGGAAAGATGAAAAGTGAAATCTATGAAAAAATCAGATATTTTAAGTGGTGATACCTTTAGTTATTATGAGGTATTTGGGGATAGAAAGGGCTTGTTCTAAAGACGAAAGTGAATGATCTAAATTATTATATTTGATCAGTATTGTATGAATCCAAGCTGCAAGTGTGATGATGTCATTCTTATCTATACGGAAAGCAAGAATAATGATTCGGAGTTTGCTATCAGATTAACATTAAAAAAGAAAAAATATGAAATTCTTGATCTTTACGGTATTTCTAGAAGACAAGTGGATGAGATTGTTAAGGATTCATTAGAAGATAGTGGAGATGCAATGTGGCTATTAAAAAACGCTATGAAGAGTTGAAGGAAGCAGGAAAGGTCGTTCTAAAAGAAGAACAGGGAAAAAATAAAATAAAAGTGTAATTAAAACGCGGGAGAAAACTCCTGAAAGAAATGATCCGTGTCCATGTGGAAGTGGAAAGAAGTACAAAAAGTACTGTAGTGTATAGTTGATTGATAGCATTAATAAAAAGAACTTTATAGTATGCAGGAACTCCTTATAGAAGTGGAGAACAATTTTTAAATATAGAATTTGCAGAAAAAACTTGTTGACGAAATAAGTATCTTTCGTAGTATTTAAACTCGTTATGGAAAGTTATCTGGATTTGGCTGCAATTTCATTTAAATTAATTAAAGAAGGTGAATCTATTGGATTTTAAGGAACTCTCTGCATTGAAGGATGAAATCGATAAGAAGCGGCCAATTGCAGCGGATAAAATGGACATATTATCTCAAAAATTTAGAGAAGAATGGACCTATCATAGCAATGCATTGGAAGGAAATACGTTAACACTAGGAGAAACAGCATTTTTCTTGCGCGAGGGTCTGACGATTAAAGGAAAGACGTTACGTGAACATCAAGAAGTTGCTAATCATGCGGAAGCGATTCTCTATTTGAGTGAGGCACTAGAAGACAAGGAAATTTCAGAGAGACTTATTAAAGACTTACATGCGATTATTTTTATAGGTGTGAAAGATGAAAAAGGGAGATTATTCAAGGGCGGTAGTTACAAAACAGAAGATAATTTTGCTATTACTCTTAGTGGGATCATCAAAAAATATACACCAGCAATCGAAGTGCAACAAGAAATGGAAGGATTAATCACTTGGTATCAGCGTAGTAAAGAATCATTGCACCCAGTAGAGTTAGCGGCTACATTTCATCATAAGTTAGTTTCTATTCATCCTTTCCAAGATGGAAACGGAAGAGTATGTAGGCTATGTATGAATTTGATTTTAATGAAGTTCGGTTATCCTCCAGCTGTGATTCGAAAAGAAGAACGAGAAGACTATTTGCTATCTTTGGAATCAGCTGACAATGGAAATCTAACTCCACTTATTGATTTGGTAGCAAAAGAATTGAAAAAAGGTTTAAAAATTATGAAGGAATTTTTGGATGATAATTAATCAAATATAATACTGTAAAATGCTAACATTTTGCTAACGCAATCTCGTGAAAAATGGTAAATCCCCGTTAAAGATGTTACAGTAAAAAATATCCAAAACGTTGATTTACCGCACTTATTTCACCTCACGTTAACGATATTACACACTCTCATCTTACGGGCGGCATGATGTAATAAGCCGCCTCGCCCCTTGATATACAAGGGTCTTTGGGTAAGATGTGAGTGTAATGCTAACATTTTGCTCACATAGAGGATATTAATCAAGGCTTCTCACAAGTTGAATAAACTTGTGAGAAGCCTTTTTTGTGTTTCATAATTTTCGCTGGTTCCGGTATCACATTTGCAAACTATTGATTGCAGCATTGCATTTACACTTTTTCAATAACAGGAATTGATATCACAGTTTTTAATCCACTTTCACTTGGGGTCGATAGATTCACTTTTCCTTTATGAATAGCAACTATTTCTTTTACAATTAATAATCCCAGACCCTTTCTGTTTTTTGGGGGAGAGATGTTTTGTTTATCATTAAAAAGGCTTTTGATTTCCTTAAATTGTTCCTGGGTTATACCTTTCCCTGTATCTTCTACAACGATATCTATATGTTCCATTTGTTCTTTAATGGATACATAAATTTCACAACCCTCTGGATTATGTTTCATACTATTTAAAATCAGGTTACTTATGGCTCTTTTTAATAAACTTTCTTCACCTAAAACTTGGGATTCAGCTGTTATTCCCTCTGCATTGAAGATAATTTGGTATTTATCATCTAGGTCGCTGTTTAATATTTCTGTGATGATTTGTCTGACTATTTTTAATGGGAAAATAGAGGACAGTGGTATATTTAAACCTTTACTCTCCAAGTGCGACACTAAGTTCAAGTTTTCAATCAATTCTTTTATGATGATACTCTGCTCGGCCATAACATTCACTAGCTGCCTATCTGTTTTACTTAAAGAACCTGTATTTTTTAGTTTCTCAGAGTAACCTAAAATGATCGATAGAGGTGTACGAATATCATGTGAAATTCCCTCGATCCAATTTTCCCTATTTTTTTCTTTTTCAATTAGGAAATTATTCTTTTGCTGTAATTCAGCGGAAGTTCGGTTTATACTTTCAGCAATTTCCGAAAATGCTCCTGTTTTCATTAATGCAGCAGGTTTGCCTTCAGACAGATTCGTGATCCCTTCAATAATTGGCGAAATGGAGCGGTTCATTCGTTTCGTCAGATATAGGTAGACAAATAGTAGAATAAGTAAATCAATTGCAGCAATGAATAGAAACAGATAGAAGATTTTCTTCATTTCCCCCATTGTATATTCGAGATTAATTTTTACGTAACTATCCTTTGGATACGCTAACACTAAAAGTCCATCATGATGTTCCCACGTAAATACGGGGTAATCTTCCAAATAGTATCTAGAGAACTGGGAAATATCGGTTAGATTAAATTGCAGAGGAATCCCTGTTGGTACATTAAGTCCCCAAACCACTTTACCTGTTTCGTTATCTATTAACATTCCCCAAATATTATCATTCGTTAGTCTTGCTTGTAGGTTTGCATCTATATGATATTCACCATCTTTATCCTTTTTCAAAGAAGCCGTGGTTTGTTCTAACATGGAAACTGGCAAATCAGCATCCTGATAGTTTTGCACAGTTTGATAAGTTAATAGAACATAAACTGAAATGTTGATGGAAATTAACAGGAAAAATAAAATGAGGATGAAAAAAATAAACTTTTTAAAGAGCTGTGTAATTTTTTTCATCTAACTTCACGTCTATTCTTGGTTAGTAATTTATAGCCTAATCCCCTTACTGTTAATAAAGATTCAGGTTTAGATGGATTATCTTCAATCTTTTCACGAATTCTTCTAATGTGGGCCATTAAAGAGTTCTCATATCCAAAATTATCACCCCAAACAGCCTCGCACAATAAATCAATCGTTACGATCCGGTTGGAATTTTGGTTTAATGTCTCTAATATTCTATATTCTGTGGCAGTTAATGGGAGCACTGTATCCCTTTTTGTTACAAGCCCTTTATCAAAATCAATTGAACTATGCTGTAAAAGTACACTTAATTCTTCTGGATAAACTCTTCTTAAAATAGCTTCGATACGTAATATTAATTCTTTCGGTAAAAAGGGTTTGGTGATGTAATCATCAGCACCCAAAGAAAGTCCTTTTAATTTATCTTTATCTTCCCCTTTGGCTGTCAAAAAGATAACAGGTATATCGGACTTTCGCTGAATAAACTCAAATAAATCGTAACCGGTACCATCGGGTAACATAATATCCAATATCACTATATCTGGTTCAAAAATCTGTAAAACTTCTTGGGCTTCAATGACAGATTGTGCAGTTTGAATATTATTGAAACCATTATCATTAAGAATGGAAACAATCATTTTTAGTAAGGTTCCTTCATCATCGACAATTAGTACCTTCCTGGCATACCTCCCTATTACATTCATAATCTACCACCCCCTCTAATGAATTTATCATAATGAAAATGAAAAGTTATTTCCACTTAAGAAAAGTAAAGTAAATGTAAGGTAGGAAGAAGGAGAGTGTAAGGAAGGATTGTTAAATTAATAGATAATAGCGAAGGGGGAAATAAAGGTGAACATAATCGAAACAAATGATTTAACAAAAACATATAAAAATTTCACTGCCGTCAACAAAGTGAATTTGCATGTAAAAAAAGGCCGTATCTATGGTTTTCTAGGGCCAAATGGTGCTGGAAAATCAACAACTATGAAAATGCTATTAGGTTTAACAGAACCAACATCAGGTAGTTTTCATATTAATAGTAAAACCTTCCCGAAAGAACGAGAGCTTATATTAAAAAATATTGGTTCCATTATTGAAGCACCGTCTTTCTATGGCAATTTAACAGGGCGAGAGAACCTTGATATCATTCGGAAAGTATTGGATTTACCGAAGGAATCAGTCGATGAAACGTTAAAATTAGTTGGGTTGGATGAATTCGGGGATAGATTAGCAAAAAAGTATTCATTGGGAATGAAGCAAAGATTGGGAATTGCTTCCGCTTTGATTGGAAGCCCCCCTATATTAATTTTGGATGAACCGACAAATAGTTTAGATCCAGTAGGAACACATGAAATTCGGAATTTAATTATTTCATTACCCAAACAAACAGGCTGCACGATTATTATATCATCCCATTTATTATCTGAAATGCAATTAATGGCAGAGGATGTTGGCATTCTCAATAAGGGAAGGCTTTTATTTGAAGGCAGTATGAAAGAATTATATTTAAAAGCAGAAAAGGAAGGGTATGGTTCGGAAAACCTTGAGGATATGTTCCTTGGGATGATTGATAAGGATAACCGAGAGGGAAGAGGGTGAAATAGGTGGGGATGCATTCACTAAGTATTGAAGTACAAAAACTACGCAGAGCAGGAGTAATAGGAACACTCATGCTGGCAGGAGCCGCGGGTTCAATCTATGCTGTGATGAATTGGGTAGGTCGCAAGGAAGTCTTGCTTGCTGCAGACATCAATCCAATGTCAGTTTTATTAACCCAGTTATACGGTGTTATTTGTTTGTTAAACATCTTTGCGATCATCGTGATCACTAGTAACATTTATTATATTGAGCATCAAAACAATGGATTAAAAAGGATGCGGACGCTGCCTATTAAAATTTCAGAAATCTTTACTAGTAAACTGGTTATTTTAAGTGGAACGCTTTTGATAGCGTATGTAATAGAATTTACTACTTTGGCATTGTTAGGGAATCTTTACTTACCTAAAGAGACATTTGATTTCATTGTACTTATTCAATTTGCATTTTATGTTTTTTTAATATCACTGCCTTGTTTAACCTTAATGTTAATGGTATCTATGCTTTCCGCTAATCTTTGGATTACTATTGGAATTGGCGTTGTAGGATTTTTTAGTGGTATGTCGATGGTGGCGATGGATACTGCCGTTAATACACTAAATCCATTTGCCTTAATATTAAAACCTGCTATGAGTTTATCGGCAGAGGTAGATCTCATTATGTTAATGATTTCTGTTATCGAAACTATAATTTTTGTTGCGATCGGGATTTTTATTGCAAATAAGAGGAAAGAGGAATAGGAGAATGAATTATGACATTTATTCAATTAATTCAAATTGAATTTCAGAAAATAAAGAGGGCAAAAATAATGCCAATATTAGCTATATGTCCCTTACTTATCATTATTTCGGGGATTAATAGTTTAATGAATTATATTTCTCCGGAAACAGAAGGAGCTTGGCAGGCTATGTTTGTACAAAGCTGTCTTTTATTCGCTTATTATTTATTACCTTTTACGATGATAGTCGTATCAATATTAATAACCCAACGGGAAAAGGAAAATAACGGGATTGTAAAAATGCTATCGCTGCCTATCAAAAGGCAAAAGGTGGCTCTTGCTAAGTTTATTGTATTTTTATTTTTCTTGTTCATAGAGGTTTTGTTGTTTTTCATATTCTTTGTCATTTCCGGCTTATATGCTGCAAACAGGATTGGATTACACGAATCTGTGCCATACGGATATATTCTAGAATGGAGCGGTATCATATTTTTCACGGCAATCCCTCTTGTTTCACTGATATGGATGTTAGCAATCCTATTCGAAAAGGCAATATTAACGATTGGTATAAGTATGTTAATGGTTATAGCTTCTGTATTTATTGCCAATACAAGCTATTGGGCACTTTTCCCTTTTAGCTACAGTGGGATATTCGTAACTGCTGAATTAAGCAGAATCTCCAATGGAGCAACGAGTTTAAACGTAGATTTATTCCCGTTTATACCAGTGGCACTTCTAATAACAGCTGCTTCTTTATATATTTCTTCCAATAGATTTGGAAAGATAGAAATAAGGTAAAATACCAAATGATGAACATGGAAGGTTTTGCTGCGATAACACGAAAAATGTATGGTATAGTCTCTCGCAAGTTGTATAAACTGGTGAGAGGCCTCATTTGTATTTCGGACTTTTGGAAAATGCCTGCTTGGATAGATGACCGCCATTCATTTTTCTACATGACATCTTTGATGCTATATAGATGTATTTTGTAGATATGATTGTTTAGAAGCCCAAGGATTCATTGGGAAAAGCCCAAGGGAAACGATTAAACAGGCGTTTCAAATTGGAATAATTGAAGACGGTCATCTTTAGATCGAGGCTTCCTATGAGTTAAATAGACTTGTGAGAAGTCCTTTTTGTATTTCTTGTTTTTTCGCACCGTTGTCGGCAACTCCTCCCTGATGGTGCCTAGTATCACATTCACTTCCGAAGTCAGTAAATATCAGGACTTTTTGGATTACTGCATCGAGAACTATGTGTTATTAACCACCTAAGTTTTAAATCAATTAGAAATCTACTTTATTACAAGACAAACCAAAAAATGGGTGGTAATAATGGATATGTATAATTCTAACAATTATATAGTTGTAAAAATTATTTAATTTTTTAAAAATTTGGGAAATTTGTAAAAATTTGTTGTACCCGGTATATTTTTACATCATTATGATGGTAATAGAATTTATTATTGTAGATTAAGAGAAAATTTCTATACAAAGATAATATAGAGTTCAGATTAGGGATAAAAGGTGAAACTTCCATCAATGGGTTTTTTGACGCACAGGAAGTGCTAGTGCAGACAAAGACATAAGGACATAACGCTACTTAATCGACCTGCTCGTTAAGAGTGGGAAAAATGCTGAACATGTTAATTGATCAAATGCTTTTAGAAAAATCATATACTTTCATACAGAACAAAAGACGTTCGTATGGCATTTATCAAATAGCTTTGAAGGGGGGGAATGACAAACACGCTAGACTTAGCAACGTATAAAATGATGAATCAATTTTATAAACTGCAAGAAAATAAGGCTGCTCTCGTATTTATCATTGTATTAATCATTTTATTAGTCTTTGCTTATGATTTTTATTGTACTTCAAACGGAATGAACTTCGCAGGGGAACAAAATGTGAAAAAAACAGGCGCATCTTATAAAATCGGTTGTTATACATAGCAATATCCTGCACAAACTAGAAAAAAACGGCTTGTGCAGGTTCAAAAGGTGGATGAGTAAAAGATGAATGAAATATTACAAGTACTAGATTTGAAAAAGTCTTACCATGGCAAACCAATTATCAAGGATTTTTCGATTACATTAAAAAAAGCACATATTAGCACATTACTAGGTCACAATGGTGCTGGAAAGACTACTGCAATAAGAACAATACTTGGTCTAGAGGAAAAGATTAATGGAGAAATTTTATTTAAAGGAAAGAATATTAAGGAAGATTATAATGATTATAAAAGTAAGCTAGGTTTTATACCAGATGATGAGTTATTTGATGATCTTACAGCAATGGAGTATTCGAACTTTTTAGGTAAGGTGAGGAAAATTCCCAAGAAGGACTTTGATAATATAACAAATCATCTAATGGATATACTAGATTTATATTCATTTAGAAATAATCTACTAAAAACCTATTCGCATGGAATGAGACGGAAAGTACAAATTATCTCTGGAATTATCCACAATCCAGAAATTCTCATTATTGATGAACCTACAAATGGTTTGGACCCAGATATGATTATCACCTTTAAAGAATTAATTAAGATCCTGCGTGATTTAGGTACAGTAATCTTGTTAAGTACACATAATTTGGAGTTTGCTGAAAATATAAGTGATAGCATTACAATTATAAAAAAAGGTGAGATAAAAATTAGTGGACTTAAACAGCATATGCTTAAAGAACTTCAGGTAAAAAATCTCGAAGAGGCCTATATAAAAGTAAACTTGGATTCGCAAAAATTGCAAAGTATAAGGGATATATTTAATTATGCATAATACTCTATATTTAAAAATATGGAAAAATAAATTTATACACCAACTAAGGAGAAATCCGATATTTATCGTTTTCCCTATTTTATTTATTGCAATCATTTCCATTGCATCGATTAAAATTACAAATGCAAACATTTTAATGATAAAAGAGGTAGGAGATAATCTAGTTGTGAATCAAATACTATCTCAAAGTCTAATGGCCTCAAATTTATTTTCGCTAATGATTGCTTTATTATTGTTCTTTATCTTTAAGGATAATTTTAATCGGTCAAATTTATTGCGGATTTTGCCGATGGCTAATTACCAACTGCTAATGATTGAGTTATTACCATTCATCTGTTTGATAATGGGCTTTGTTTGCGCACTATACACGCCAACGTATATCTATCTATTTATCCAATCCATGAATGAATATATTTTCCTGGATTTTCTTTTTATGACGCTCTTCCTATTAATGAATTGTAATGCGATTTTCTTTTCTTTTATAAACGTGTATTTTTTTAATAATATTTCAGCATATATTGCGCATAAAATAAGGAAGGAGTTTCTACAGGAACTATTATTTTTTTCGATGATAATGGGGTGTGGCTATGTATACTATCAGATTTTCAAAAAGACCAATTTCTACGGAATAGTGACAAATAATATTTTTGTAGAAGGAGAGACCCTCGCAACATTATTTAATTGCCTACCGATTATTATATTATCTGCTATTATTTTATTCCTATTTTGTATCATTAGTTTTATGCAAAAGATACCATTACAAAATGGGTCGACTGCATTTCTATTCATTCCGTTTTCGAAGTTCTTTCCTTTAAATGTTGTTGTATTAGAGTTTAAAAGAGTTGCTCGAGATTATCAACGAATTATGACCATTAACTTTTTATTTTTATGTCTTTTACTACTCAATTGGTTCGCTCTTAAAAACCCGGAGAATAATGAATTGCTAATGATTTCGCAGTTTATCCCTATGTTTGTGATTGAAATCGTCATTTTACTTCCATTAGTCGCTAATTCAAGGGATTATAAGAAAGAAAACCTAATTTATTTATTACCGACTAAATACGATTATTTTATTATTCTAAAATTAACATTCTATCTGGTTTTATCGCTCCTTTTAGCGGGTACTTACTTTATTCTCCATTCATTATTTGGTTTAGATCAATCTGCCATTCATTTAGCATTGTTTTTTGAAATTTTGCTCTTTACAATAATTGCTTTTCTTGTTGGAACATTTTTACCTTCTGACAAAAATTCTGGACTTCAAGAGGGACTAGGATTAATCATTTTATTTATTCTATATTTCACTTTAACCTATACAATGAACTCTTTGGGAATTTACAAAATTGAATATTTAGTATTGCTTTGTTTCCTCCTTTTTCTCCTTTCCCCATTTGTCATTAAAAGAGTTTCAGTGGGAGTTCATAAATAAGATGATTACGGAGATAAGCCCCACGAAATTTAACATTTTTCTAGTTGCTAACGTATTTTATGGTATGAGAAATTTTCTTGTTTTCCATTTGTTTTTTTGTTTGGCGGTATTTATGATTTTAGTCTTATTCGCAAGTTCTTCTTTAGGGAACTTATTCTTAATGATTTACGCGAACTTTATAATAAGTATGGTTTTACATAAGTTTGGACATCTCATTCCATATCTTCTGTTTACGAAATGTAGGCAATTTTTCATTATTAAGTCAAGTTTATTCGAATTGTCGATTATTACAAAGGAAAATTCAAGGCTGCAACATGTAATCATTGCCTTTTCAGGGCCAGCAATTTGTTTATTCGTAGGGGTTGCTGTCATACAAGCCAATCCACTAATCGGACTTGTATACTGCCTTCATATCGTGAACTATTATCCAACATTGCAAGATGGTGAAAATATACTAAAAAATATAATAAGGAGTCGAAAAAAGCATGGAAGTATTTAAAAAAGTATCTACAGGTTTTTTTATTTTTGTTCTTCTTTATGCGTTATTGGTTATGTTTATTCCATTGCTCTTAGATTTTATGAATATAACAATGAATGTAAAAATAAAACTATTCTCATTAGAACTTGGTGAAATTGTTAATAATTCAAAAGAAATGTATGGAATATTAACTATTAATGGTCTCTTACTATCTGGTATAGTTGGTGCATTATTAAATATCTCATTTTATTATATGTTTAGAAGAAGAACCCACCATTCACCGCTTTGAAGAAGCGGTGTTTTCTCTTATAATGACTTCTTCCACAATTGGAAAGTGATCGGTACGGGGCCTGACTTCATGATGTTGGGCTGCCTTTTCTTTTTATCTTTAGTAATCGTTCAAACGAAAGGGTATTTATATGAGAAACAATCATAACATTATAGAAAAAACCTGATATTTTATGCTTTGGATAATAAAAGATAGAATCTATATGTTATTTTTTCGCTTTTTTATAACGTAACGTTTAAAATTGTAATATAATGTACAAAAATATATAGTATATAAAACAAAATTTTTGATGAATGGGAGGTAGGAGATATGGTTAGGCATTTATATAAAATTTTTAGAGAAAAGGAACGTTTAGAATTCGATCATATTTTTAAAGAAAGACAGAATTATGAAAGTTTGATGAAACTTCCGTTTAAAATAAAACCATTAGATCAACCTGAAAATTTCACACTGTATTATATACCGACTCAAAATATCATTGAACTTATTGTTAAGATTTATAAACAAGATAACCAATTATTGAAACTAAGTAGTGAGTTGCCGTCAATTGCGAAAAAAAATCTAATTTTAGAATTGTTGGTTGATGAACTGCACAATACAAATGATTTAGAAGGTGTAAGAAGTACAAAAGAAGAAATCATTAGAAGTGCGAGAGAAGTAGAGGCAAGTCCGGATAAAAAGACTAATCACAGATTCAGCAGCATGGTTTCTACTTATTACAATTTACTCAGGGATGAAAAAGTAGTGATAAATGAACCGAGAGATATCAGGGAAATTTATGATGACATTACGGAAGATGAAATAGAAAAGAATGAGATTCCTGATGGTAAAATGTTTAGAGTTGATACCACTTACGTTTATAAGAAAAGCGGATCAGGGAAAGTAATTCATAGAGGAATTACTCCTGAAGATAAAATTATCGAGGCAATTGAACAATTGATCAATTTTATGAATGAGGGAGATTTTCCTTTTTTGATAAAAATCGCTGTTGGACATTATTATTTTGGATATATACACCCTTTTTACGATGGCAATGGAAGAACATCTAGATTTATAAGCAGCTTATATCTTAATAATGAGTGTAGTGAATTAACTGCTCTTTCTTTATCAAGAGGATGTAATAATTTTAGAAGTAAATATTTACATTCGTTCGAAATAGCTAATAGCTTTGCTAACAGAGGTGAAATGAATAACTTTATTGAAAATTTTTTAGCAATCATTTCTGAAACTCAACAGGAAATGATTTTACAGGTTAAGGAAAAAGTACATTTATTTGATAATCTTTGGGAAATACTTGATAGCGACCACCGACTGGATGAACGTTGTAAAGGAATTATGTTTATATTAGCTCAGAATTATTATTTTGCACTTGATGAAAAAGGATTAACAGTTAGGGAATTAGCCGAAATTACCAAGAAATCCTCACAGTACATTAGGAGTATTTTAAAAGAGTTAGGCAACTATGACATAATCAGTCAAAGAGGAGAACGTCCAATTATTTATTCAATTAGCGAAAAGTATTTTGATTAATATTACACTCCTTCTCAATTGGAAAGCAAGTAAGCCCTAGAATACAGTTAATGAGTTCTCTTCGGAGTGGGGACTGGATAAATAATCTAAAAAGCCCCTTACTCTTTTGAGTTTGGGGCTTTAAGGAATTTTAAGTCTCAATTTATTTCTGGACAGGGAAATTATTAAATCGATAGTACTCGTATTCAGCTCTTAAAACAATATTAATCGAATTCGTTTCTACTGGTTTATGGAAAAAAATATATGAAATGAAAAAGATGACTAATAAGAAGCTGCTATGGCCTTTGATGTTTTCGATGGTGGACTCTACGCGAAAGGGGTATAAAATGGGATTAAATAAAGATAAGAGCCAAAGGAATAAAATTACAGGAATAGTTACATTAAAGGAGGGGCTATCCGCCTTGAAAGCCGCTGAACTTCATGACATCCGGAAAAATCTGCAAATCGGAAATATAAGCTCCTTAAAAAAGCGGAGTTAATTCAATATTTGGCTGAAGCAATTCCTTACATATTGAGCGATATTATCAGACAGTTCGATGAGCAGCGATTATTACTAATAAAAAGTATCATTGCCAATAATGGTGTCATTAGTGTAAAGAATGTAGAAATTGAGGCGATGGAGTATTTCGATAAAACCGGCTTTATGTTTACTAGTTTTCAGAATGACAATCTACTCGTTATGATTCCTTTGGACTTATTGCCTGCTCTAGAAGGGATCGTTCGGGATGAAAAGATACTTGCAGAGGTTAAGCGGAATACGGAATGGATCAAGATCACCCGCGGGTTACTCTATTATTATGGAACAGTGCCGTATGATAGGTTAGTGGATTTAGTTGAGAAATATACGCCTATTCATCCAAGTTATCTTGCCTTTAATCATGTCATTTTTGATGCGATGGAGTACTACCAGGAAATATATATTGATAAGTACGGTTATTCCTATTGGGAAGTGATGGAGCCTTTGGCGGTTTTAGAAGGGCAGGCCTCGAGAAATAATATTGACTACTATCCCTTTGCGAAGAAACAGCTCCTTGAAGCGGGCGAAATTTACTTTGTGGAGCGTCCAAAGGGTTCTATAAAACTACTAACGCTATTTACGCAGGAGTATCGGATGCCAAAACAAGAGGCGATAGAGCTTATTGAAACTTGTATCATGCAGGTGAAATTAGGCGATCAACCTGGTCAACTTCATCAATTTTTACAAACGCAACTGACATTCGATAGCTTAGAAGCTATTCAGAGACTGACGGATGCTGTTATTGTTCTTATGAATAATACAAGGGAATGGTATTTAAAGGGATATACCTCAGTAGGGTTATCCGCCCAAGAGAAGAAGTCATTATTGCCACTGCCTAATAAAAAAGGAGAGGTTGTTAATCTCCAAACCCGGCAAAAGATAGGCAGAAACGACCCTTGTCCATGTGGGAGCGGGAAGAAATTTAAAAAATGCTGTGGGAATTGAAAATCTTATATTGGGGTACCTGCACTTGTCGAATTTTCCCCTGGGTACATTATTTATTAGGTACATTTGTTTTGGTATGTAAAGGAGCAAAGTTACTACCCACTTTATATTTTTCAATATAGTAAAAAGGATGATACAGTGTGGCAACAAAAAGAGATGCAGAGGCATGGGCAACGGCAAAAAAACGCTGCCGTTTAAATGAGGCGGATATACAAATGGCAAAGGAATTAGGCATGACACCAAAGAATTTAATTAAAAATATCCCTGCTTCTAACCAACAATGGAAAGCTCCCGTAAAGGTATGGATTCGTAATTTATATGAGGAGAAGTTTAATCGGGTTCTGACAGTTAAAGCTGTTCCTGGTGTAGAAACAAAAAGTAAAGCCAAAAGGAAAGAAAAACCGATCAAGGGGATTGTTGAGGATGACTTGCCGTTTTGACGCCGAGCGGGGTAAACAAAATCTTGATATGAGTTATTTAAAAGATCGTAATAGGAAAATGATCTATAGGAGAGGTTAATGGACCAAAAACCAAGGAAATTGTCAGGAAAACGGTCCAATGAAGGAATTCTTAAGGAATACTTAATAAAAAAAGGGGGTACTATTGGATATAATTGTAAACGGGATAATGAAAGGAGAGATCTATAGTTTTCTAGATATCCAAAAAGAGCAAAAAACAGCTAATGTGTATGCAAGTAAAAGAGTTCTGGAGGGAAAATGCTTGAAAAAAGTGGTGATAGGTATTGTGGGGTGCCTGCTGCTTATTATGTTGTATGTAGCAGGTACATTTGTTTATCAGTCTACATTTGCCAGGGAGAAAATAGATGAAGAGAAAACAATTGAGCTAGGTCAGATTAAGTCTATCGATGTTAGAACGTCTTCTGCAAATATTAGGGTCTTATCAAATACAACCGATCAAATAAAGATTAATGTGGATGGAGAAATGAATAAAAAGCTTAAAGAGCAATATCAACTGATTGTAGAAGAAGTGAATGGTCAATTAGTCATTGAATATCTTGCAAATGAAAATACGGTTGGGATTAAGTTTGGGAGCGAAAATGATATCACGATAAGCATTCTTTTACCGGAAAAGGATTATCAAAGATTTAATATGGTAACATCTTCGGGAAATATCGAAGTGGAGAATCTGGTTGCAGATAATATAGAGATAACTACAACTTCCGGCTCTCAATCACTGATTGATTCTGAAATAAAGGGAGATGCTATGATTCAATCAACTAGTGGTGATATCGTATGGGAAAGTAGTATACTAACAGCATTTCAGGTCAATACAACGAGCGGAAAGGTCAAAACCAAGGCCTTGGCCGCAAAAAATGGACGAATTGAAACAACTTCTGGTAATGTCACATTAAATATGGGAAGTGAGATGGAAGAAATACAAATAGAAACGACAAGTGGGGATGTTGCGGTAGATTACGAAAAAAATCCAGACTCGCTTAAATTAACCTTTGCTGGAAGCTCAGGGAAATCAGATATTAATTTGCCTGGTATGATGTACGATGAAGAGAGTGAAAATTCAGCCATTGGGGTGCTTGGAGATGGTTCAAATATATTGGATGTAAAAACGACTTCGGGGGATTTAGTCGTCCATTAAATGGTTCGGACATCTTTTTATAGATAAGACTGTACAATTAAAGTAAAATGAGTGAGTAGGGGTGGAAATAAATTCCACACCCTTGCTTGCACGATAATCTTGTAAAGATGGAGGCGTTAATATGTTTGGTTCCCCTTTTCAGTACTTTACGATCGATCCAATTACCAACTGGTCTAGATTTTTTAACTTCACCATTAACAACAACTATGATGATCATGAAATAGAAGAATATGTGTTAAGAAGAGTTGGAAGCTATGGAAAACAAATTGGAAAAATGATGGATGTCATTGGAATTCTTCTTGATGCACTGCCGCAGGAAACGTTGGAGAATCTTACCGAAGAACAGAAGGGAAAAATACGCGATCTCCAAGTGTTGTATCACAATGTTGAGGATGCAAAAGGTCATTATAAAAAGACACATTATCCTCCATCTTGTCAGTAGTTTTGTGTGGATCCGCTATTGAGTTTGTGAATAAAAGCTGTAATTGTTGCTTTTTGTTTTGCCAAAAGAGGTCTCTCGTGAGTTCAGTGAACTTTATGGGAGGCTTTTTAATATTATCATAACCTAGTTAATTATCGATTTCGGTAGGTGACAGCGCCTAAGCTCTACATATAATTTCTGAGTGACTAGGCACTTCTGAACAAGTTTTCGCCAAGCATACGTGGGACAATGAACCCGTCCCCTTGTCCCTAAGAATAATTGGGACAATGAACTTGGAACCTTGCCCTTAAAGTAAGAATAATTAAAGTGTTAAAATTACATTATATTGTTAATATTTGGTAAAATACATTTACTAGGATGGCAAGATATGTAATATTCTAAAGTGATAGAAGGTTATGAAAGAATAGAAGGCGAGGAGAGATAAGAAAATGAGTTTATCGTTAGAGAATACACTTATTCTACTTTACACACGAGTACTTTTATTTATTGGAAACGTAAAAGAAAGTTTGGTAAAACAGAGTGATAATCAAAAGTTAAAATTATTTGCTGGTCCACTTGTATTCATTGTAGTTGTTATTGCAGTTGTATTTGTGGCATGGGCACTTGGTCAAACGATTTGCTGGGCAACAACAGGCAAGGACTTTGTATTCGCTACAAAGTTAAAAGAAGGAGAATTCCGTTTAGGTTGTCAATAATAAACTAAAACCTTTCATAACCTTCTGTTCTCTTAATGGATTTGGAGTGGAAAAGATGGTAAGAGACTTCATTTTATTGTTAACGGTCTTATTGTATAAAGTAAAGAATCGAATCCTAATATTTGCATCACAAAGGCCAGAAGTGTTTTTTTCGTTTTTACTCATCGTATTGGTAGGAGGAAGTGCGGCTCTATTCCTTCCAATGTTGCTAGATTTTCAAGTCGAGATGACAGAGGAACAGTTTCCTAGAATATCTTATACTTTTATCACGGCTTCCCTGTTTCCTTTTATTGTTTGGGTATTAAGACAGAACCATGAAGAAACACAGTCTTTCACGATATTGGACTACATGTATCGAGGGTATTTTGTTTATTTTAAGTCTGTATTTCAGTATATAGCCCCTGCTTTTTTGTCTTTTGTTTTTCTTTATCTGATCCTATCCATCTATTCAAATCTATCAATCTTGTATTCTTTGCTATTCTGGCATATTGTGGGTTTAAGTATTATGGTGATCAGTTATTCTTTCGCATTATTGATAAACAACAAGGGAATAGACTGGAGGCTTATTAAACATTCTCATACTTTTTTAAAAACTGTAGTCGTGATTTTAGTTTTACTTATTATGATGCTTCCGTTTCATAAAGGATTAGGTACACTATGGTTATCCAAATCTGTGCCTTTTGAATTCTTAATAGTTTTATTTATAGGGTTAATGTGCTTGTATATTTTTCTTATTTCTCAAAAAGTTCGATTTGGAAAGGGACACGATGGGCTGGAAAGCAGCCGCACTCGATTTAAAGACCAGGACTCTATTTATTCCTTTCTTCTATTGGTAGATAGTGGGAAGGTATTCCTTTTTCATTTCTTATCGATCTTATTTTTGTTCATTTTATCTTTGATTACCGAACAGCCTTTTGTTATGATGGAACTTTTTCAGATTATTATCATTATAGGAAACATCGGTTTGATCTTTCATAAAGTAGAAAAAGTAGCAAGGCCGTTATATGCATTACGCGCTTCTAATTTTACCTTTTCCATATGGCTTTTACACTTTTATGTACTGATTTCGATTGTATCCGTTCTGATCTTTTACATTTTGATTTCTATATCTAGTGAGTATTCCTTATTCTTTTTATTAGAGAATACGGAACCTCTCGTGAGCGGAATCGTTCTTTATTTTTGTATTTTCTTATCCATTGTGGTGAGTTACTTATTCGGTGACTATTTTGGACCAATTGTTCAATCAATTTCTAGTGGGGTCATTTTAATTATTAGCTATAAAATTGTCCCTGAGATTTTCCTTAGAGTAACGATGATTCACAACATTTTTTTAGAAGGGGTTGTATGGTTATTCCTTGTGTGTGTCATGTTTCTTATTAAATGGCTGACCATACAAGATTATAGTAAATATGACTTTACTGCGTAGTTATCTTCATTTGGTGTTATTCTGCTTGTCGCACTCTAAGGTGTTTTTATTGGTGTGTTTTCTTATTATTTGGCTGATGTCAACGGATTGGTTACTGTCAATAGGGCTTGTGCTATTATTTCTATTGTATACGTGTTTTCATGAATTCGGTCATCTAATATTTTTGAAAAAATATCAGTTGGATTATCAACTTGAGGTCACTTATTTACTATTGAATGTTTCTTTTTGTGCTGCTTCCTTTAGGAAGCTTACATTCTCCCAAAAACTACAGATTGTTTTAGGTGGTCCCCTGTTTGGTTGTTTATATGGGGGGAGTCTATTATTCCTATTGGAATCATCTAGCTATTTGATATGGCTTGTCGTTCTTATCATTCTATCGGAAGGGATGAACCTACTCTTTGGTCAAGATGGTAAGTTACTAGAAAAAGTAATAAAAGAAAGGAAGAGAACAAAATGAGAAATATTCGAGTGTACTTGATTTGTACCATTCTCAATCTTTTACTGTTAGTTTTTTCAAGCTTTTATTTTTTTGCTAAAAACTTAAGTGAGCCTGTGAAAGAGAATACATACATTCCTTTTGAAGGGTTATATCTGTACGAGTTATTAGAGAATGGTGAAGTCTCTGTCCACATTATTAACATTTTGATTTATTCTGTCGTGCTTGCGATTCCTGTTTTCTTTCTATTGAAATTTTTTAGTCAAATAATAACGAAAAAATTAATCAATAAAGGAAATCTGTAAGATGCTTTCAGCTATTTCGGTCAATCATTTAACGAAAACTTTTGGAACGAATCGCGCTTTGGATGACATTCATTTAACCTTTGATAAGAACAAGACCTATGCGGTTTTAGGGCATAATGGGGCTGGGAAAACCACTTTAATAAGAGAAATTTTGGGTTTTGGCAACAAGAGGAATTCAGCTATAGAGTATCGAACTGAAACGCAAACGATTCAAAAAGTGAAGCTTCATATGTCTTTTTCACCTGAGAAATATGAATTGTTAGAGGACTTAACAGTTTATGAATATTTACAATTTGTAGCCAAATTATACAAACAGTATAACGATCAGGTTCTAATGAAAATGGAGGAATTACTCGAGTACTTTGAATTAGAGGATAAAAGAAATAAATTTATCTTCACATTATCGAATGGAATGAAGAAGAAGCTATGTCATATTTCCGCATTAGCAGTGGAGACCGATTTTGTTTTCCTAGATGAACCTTTCGCAGCTTTAGATCCTGTTTCCATTTATCACTTAAAAAAATATATTGTTGACCATTCCGGTTCAAGAGGCTTTATTATTTGTACGCACCAATTGGACATAATCGATAAAATGGAATTTCAAGAGGATACATTGGAGATTATTTTACTGAATCAAGGAGAACTGAAATTTAAAGGAGATAAAAAGTCTCTTTTTGAATCTACTAGTAAGCATTCGATTGAAGAGGCATATATTGATTATCATAAGAGGTAAGAATAGATGTAATTGACATCATTGAATCCTTAATCAAGGTGTTAAAGGTCACGAGTTATGCTCGTGGCCTTTTTTAACTATGAATCTGTCAATCTTTTTCGGGTTTTATCAAAATGTATTTGCCCCCTTATTTTTTGCTAAAAAGGGTAAACAGTTGACAGTTTAACCAATTTCCCCGTAAAGTTGCATAGGATACAAATTATAACGGAGGAGAAAAGATGCAATTTATTAATGATCTACTTCTGGATATGGAGCTCAATCCTAAATTAGTAGAAACTCTTTCGATTATCATCAAGATTTTGCTAATAGGGATCCTCTGTATCGCAGCAAATTTTATTTCAAAGAAAATAGTGATGAGGATTATCACTCGTATCGTAAAAAATTCCAAGGTCCAGTGGGCGAAAATCTTTTTGGAAAGAAAAGTGTTTCGAAGGTTATCCCATCTTGTGCCTGCGCTCATTATTTATTCGTTTTCTTCCACTTTTCCAACCTATCAATCAACCATCGAGAAATTGGCCACTGCCTATATCATTATTGTTGCGTTGGTCTTTATTCAAAGTTTGCTAAATGCACTTAATGATATTTATCAAACCTATGAAATATCTAAGGTGAAGCCGATTAAAGGATATATTCAGGTGGTTAACATCATTATCATGATTATCGGGTTCATTATAATTATCTCGAATCTAATTGATAAGAGTCCTCTTATTCTCTTAAGTGGTCTTGGTGCACTCTCAGCAGTTTTAATGTTAGTATTTAAAGATTCAATATTAGGATTAGTGGCCGGAATTCAGTTAACAGCCAATGATATGGTTCGGGTTGGTGATTGGATTGAAATGCCAAAGTATGGAGCGAATGGGGATGTGATTGATATTTCACTAAATACCGTAATGGTGCAAAACTTTGACAAAACGGTAACGATGATCCCAAGTTATGCGCTTATT
Source organism: uncultured Bacillus sp. (assembly GCA_937902115.1). GTDB lineage: Bacteria > Bacillota > Bacilli > Bacillales > Cytobacillaceae > Bacillus_BD. The sequence goes on from CALGSR010000446.1 coordinate 20,284, forward strand.
TCCGATTCTTTTATTAACTGGAGAGGGATGCAAAGCTCAGGCGGCAGACGAATCAAGCGCTCCATGTATCTGGATACGAGCAGTATCACGTTTTGCAGCGAGGAAATGATTGCGGAATTTATGAAGATTCAGTACCTTTCAGACTACATCGTGCAAAAGGAAAAGGAAATTGCTGCGTACAATGCCAAAAATGAAATTGATCGAGATAATCGCGTGAACGGCAGGGCTCTTACCAATATCGGTATTTTCAGGGCGTATATCAGCAATTATCTTAAAAATCACCCTGGAATCAATCAGGATATGACCTTAATGGTTAGACAGATGGAAGCCAGTGAACATGGGGTGCCTTTAGAAATATATGCATTTACCAATAGTGTACAGTGGGCAGTGTATGAGGCTGTACAATCTGATATCTTTGACCATTTATTTGCAGTTGCACCAGAGTTTGGACTTAGAGTATTCCAGAATCCAACTGGGGCTGACGTAAGAAACATAGTAGATGAATCAGGCAACAAAGCCTTGATTGGTGGAAGAAGCAATTGAACTAACCAAGAACCGAAACAAAACCGACTGTGTTAAATAACATAGTCGGTTTTGTCTATTCATATACGCATTAATGCGCCATCAGGCTCTGGTAGCTCTGCTTCCACGATCCGATTCATTTTACAAAAATGCTCAAAAAAGTTCTGTGCTTGTTCTTTTTCCTGTACATCACTTTTTACAGAAATGATATCGCGTAAAATTTGCGCCATCCATACATTATCAAAATAGCGGAATTTCCCTGTATTCCAAGTCATACTTTCTGGGGCTTTTTCATTTACATAATACTTCCAAAAGGGTACCCTGTCCGATTCCTGTTCTGTAAGTTGCAGTTTGTATTCTGAATGAGCAGGAATGAATCCATCCTCACAAAACTTACCGATAAACTCTTCATTCGCCATATAAGCCCCTAAGATACGTCTGTCTTTCTCAGGCGTATTGGAATCTCTTTCTGTTAAAAGGACAACGCTATTTTGATAAATACGGGTAGGTTTTTTTGGCATGCCTTTGTTATTCCCGCTTTTTATGACGCCGATAAAAACCTTCCACTCAGCAAAAACACTGCTTAGTTCTTCGGCATCACACCAAAAGACCATTTGTGATTCAGGATGAAGCTTATGATTTTTCATAAGTTTTTCGTGTTCTAAGCGAAGTTGTTGTTCTTGAAGTTGAAGTTGTTTTGCTTCTTCTCTTTCGCGTTCTTTCTTCTCCCGTTCTAATTTCCTTTTTTGTAGAACCTGTTCAAGTGAATCAGCAGCATTTTTATCATGCAGCTTTAGATGTTTTCCAAATGCATCAGGAAAAACAAACTTTTTATTTTCTGTTGCGAAATGTATTTCGATGATAGAATCATTATGTTTCACAACACTTCCCTTGCCAAAACGCGTGTGTGTTACTTCTTTATTGATTAGATTCATTATTTTGTCCTCCCTGTAATAATAAAACCTGCTTCATTTTAAAGAAGGGATATAAAAAACCGCACCCAAATTCTAACGGTAAAAAGAGTACATAAGAATTTGAAATACGATTTAAAAAACAGTTGTGATATTATTTTAACATATTTTTGAAAATAACACAAATTTACTGTTGACAACATAATTTAGCGTAATGTAAAATAAAAGATTATTTTAATTGATATGCTTATGTTTTTCTCCATATTCGAGCAACTGGTATAAAAAATATTTACATTAGAGAATGAAAAAACAGCAGGGGAATAGTGTCCCGGTCACAATTTTACGTTTAGTAAGTTTCCATTATTAGTTGTATTTGAACATTTTCCACTTGCCAAATATTGGTCAAATATAGTACGTTATTGGTTCATAATTCAATCAGACCAAAATATTAATATCGAGTCAGTGCTTAAAGAAAGTGAGGAATGATTATGCATCTCCCACTACAAGAACCCGTTCTCATATTTGGTTTTGCTGTGTTAGTTTTTTTGTTATTTCCTATTCTAATGAGGAAACTAAGAGTACCCGCTATTATTGGTCCCATTATAGCAGGAGTTATCGTTGGTCCAAACGGGCTGGAAATATTAGCACGAGATTCGACCATTGAATTGCTTGGAACCGTCGGATTATTGTTTATCATGTTTATCGCAGGGCTTGAGTTGGACCTTGATGGATTCAAGAAACATCGAAATCGCAGTATTTTATTTGGCCTTCTTTCGTTTGCAATCCCATTAATACTCGGTACACTAGTAGGGCTATGGCTTGATCTCAGTATGCTCTCAGCTGTTTTATTTGGTGCCATTTTCTCTACCCATACTCTTTTAGGGTATCCTGCTATCAGCCGGCTTGGCGTTACGAAAAACAAAGCTGTCACAACAGCAGTTGGTGGTACATTAATAACAGATAGCTTGGCATTGCTTGTTCTTGCTGTCATAGCTGGGGCTTCCCAAGAGAAATTAACACTTGGGTTTTTTGTATCCTTGATTATTGCAACAATCCTTTTTGCTGTAGTCGTTTTAGTTTTAACCCCCTATCTATCAAAGTGGTTCTTTCAACGTTCTAATAATGAAGGAACGTTAGAATTTAACTTTGTTCTGGCTATTTTATTTGTTGCAGGGGCAATCTCATTGTTTGTCGGATTAGAACCGATTATCGGGGCATTCTTGGCCGGTCTGGCCTTAAACAGGTACATTTATGATCATGGCCCATTAATGAATAGAATCCGTTTTACGGCAAACGCCTTATTTATTCCGTTTTTCTTGTTATCTGTAGGGATGTTGATGGATCTACGTGTTCTTATATCCAGTCATAGTGCATTGCTACAAATCATCCTAATTACCATTGTAGCGGTTGGCAGTAAACTACTGGCCAGTTGGGTGACGAGTAAAGTATATGGTTATTCCAAGACAGAAAACAAAGTCATGTTTGGACTTTCTACTACCCATGCGGCGGCAACATTAGCCATCACCCTTGTTGGATATCAATTTGGCTTATTTGATCAGCAAATCATAAATGCTGTTATTGTGATCATTTTAGTTACTTGTATTTTAGGTCCATACCTTTGTGAAAAATATGGCAGGAAACTGGCTGTTGACGAAGAGCAAACGGTATTGGACGATACGCTTCCTGAACGGATATTAATCCCGATTGCGAATCCGAATACAATGGAAACCTTGCTGGATTTAGGGTTTGTCTTAAAAAGAGCGAAAAAGACAGATGAACCGCTTTATCCATTAACAATCGTGCAAAAGGATTTAAAACAAGCGAGCAATGAGGTAGCACAAGCGGAAAGAATGCTTGGACGTGCGATCATGTATGCATCAGGGGCAGATGTTTCTGTTAAAATATTGACGCGTGTGGATCACAATATCGGATGGGGAATCGAACGTGCCGCTACAGAAGAACGAATCACAACGATCATTGTAGGGTGGGATGGTGCTGGTGAGGGGGGGCAAAAGGTCTTCGGGAAAGTGATTGATAATTTCCTTGAACACACCTATCAGCGTTCACTCATAACAAAGATTAGGCAACCGTTGAGTACGATGGAACGGGTGACCCTTATTCTGCCAAATAATGTCGTTCACAAGCCGGGTTTTGAAGATTCAATCTCAATTATTAAAAGTATTGCTTCCCAACTCAGTGCAACACTGAGAGGTCTTGTCATTCGCGATAACTTAGAAGCTTATAAAAAAGTTTCTGAACATGTACATCCCCATGTTAAAGTCGAGTTCCAATTGATTGATGGCTGGAATTCCCTCTATGAAAATGACTTGAATGATGTAAAATCAACCGATCTTGTGATTTTATTAAGTGCTAGAAGAGGGACTGTGGCATGGCATCCAAACTTAGAAACGATACCAAAAAAACTAGCTTCAATGAATCTTGAGAACTTCATCGTGTTCTACCCTACGGAAATAAAAGAAACGGACATTCGTGGTTCACGCGGTACTGAAGTCCCGAAAGACTTACTTTTTAAAAATGATTATGAAGACTAATAATATAATTGTAACGTGACAATAAAAAACGGAATTCAGTCCCTTATTTATCGGGGGGATGAATTCCGTTTCTTTTTTAATTTTAGGGTTTTTAGCTCAAGTTTAATAATATTTTTATAAAAGGGTTGACATACATAACGGAAATATGATAAATTTATCTCGAATTAGAGATAGTGTGTTTGGATATATTTGATTTAATTATATATGAGTTCCTTTTATATTTTTTGCATAATATCTCGAAGTAAAGATAAGATAATTCAAAAAACTCGAAAATCAATATTTGTAGGGAAGTGAAATGAATGGGTTTTTTAAATAAACTATTTGGAACAAAAAAAGAGGAGGAAGAAACAATGGCAAAATTAAACATCGGAATTATTTTAGGATCTACACGTGAAGGACGTGTGAGTCCACAAGTAGGTGCATGGGTTAAAGAAATAGCAGATAAACGTGGCGATGCGAACTATACAATCATTGATATTGCAGACTACAAACTGCCATTACTAGGTGAAGAAGGAGCAGACGCTTCAGGTGCAGCGGGATGGTCTGAAATTGTTGCAGCTCAAGATGGGTTCGTATTTATTGTTCAAGAATACAATCACTCGATTACAGGAGCACTTAAAAATGCTTTAGATTATCTTCGTGATGAGTGGAACAACAAGGCAGCTGGAATTGTCTCTTATGGTTCTGTAGGCGGGGCACGTGCAGCTGAACATTTACGTGGGATTTTAGGTGAATTGTTAGTGGCTGATGTTCGTGTTCATCCAGCATTATCATTATTTACTGATTTTGAGAACGGTACTGAATTTAAACCAAATGCGGTACAAGAGGATTCCGTTAATCAAATGCTGGATCAATTAATTCCTTGGTCAAAAGCATTATTCACAATCCGATAAACCAGAAAAGTGGAAGCTTCTCATGAGTTGATAAAACCCATGAGGGGCTTCTTTTTATTTCTTAATAGTTAAAAAATGAGAGCTATATTTTCACCATAGTGGATGTCCACTCGCTTGTGAAAAAAGAGGTAGTTATTTTACTTCCCTTAAACCTTTCCCTTCAAGGATTTCTTGAATTCCTTCCTCGCAAACCCCATATGAACGCCAGGAACATGTTTTACATATTGTTTGAATATCCGAGGGGATAACATGCTGTTGGATTTGAATTTCAATGTCTTCCCACTTTAGGATTTGTCCGATTTCAAGTCCCAATTTCTCTAAAATAGCGGTATCCATGTCATAAATATTTTTGTTTTGGCAGTGGTATTCCCTTGAGTTGGGGTATTTTTCGCACAACTGATCCGGGCCTTTTATAAGTTGAATCCATTGTTTTGGATTGTCTCTCAAGGTTTGATGCAGAAATGTCATATTTTCAACGTATTCTTCTGAATAGCCCATGCCCCGATATCCGAGCAGGCAAAAAATATGATGACCTCGCAGCTTAATCATAATACTCCCCCATTCGGCAGATGAATTAAATTTATTGTTAACCAAAATAATATGATGGTTAACCTTTATTATGCATGTTCAGCTTAACTGATTACAGTAAGAGGATTCATTACCCTGCCTGTAGGTAAAGTTTGAAATAAAATTTTGGATTCGATATACTTGTATTATAAAATATTTTTTTTAGTATTTCTTAGACAGTATTTTATAATAATTGAAGTTTAGGATTTAAATAATAGGAAGGTGGAAATAGAATGTCTTCACTAGCAGCAAAAGAAAGAACAAGTTTTAAAAAATCTACATTAAAAAAATTGAGAAGTAATGGGGAAATCCCTGCGGTTGTTTACGGAAGAGGAATTGATACAGAATCTATTACGATAAAAAATACAGATCTATCAAAAGTGATAAAAGATGTTGGTAGAAACGGTATTTTATCACTGGATGTTGATGGAAAAGCAAAAAATGTTATGTTAAGAGATTATCAAAATGACCGTATAACGAAAGAGATCCTTCATGTTGACTTTCTTCAAGTAGACAAAGATACAGAGGTCACTACAAAAGTTAGCGTCATTCTAAAAGGAACATCAAAAGGCGAGAAAATCGGTGGCGTTGCTAAACAATATCTTCATGAACTAGATATAACAGCAAAAGCAAACGACATCCCTGATACGATTGAAATTGACATCACTGATTTTGAAATCGGTCATGCTGTAAGAATAGAAGATGTTAAAAAAGAATATAGTAATTGTACGATCAACCATGAGGATGAAGAATCAATTGTCATGATCGACTTTGTGAAACCTGAAGCAGTAGAAGAGGAGACTGAAGTCGAAGCTTCTGAAGTTTAATTTTCATTTAGTTCTTCACCTGTTCAATTCAATTCCAATAAATAAGGTAAGTTGAAAAGAATGAGGTTAAATTTGCATGTTTAGCGCCATGCTAATGCTCTATTAATCTTAGCTTCTTTTAGACTTTCAATGTCTTTTTCTGTTTATAAGTGTAAACAAATCGGTAAAAGATTTCAATACTTTTTTTTGAAAAAAATGTATCTTTTTTTGTCTGTAGTAGAAGCGCTCATTCGTTCCTCTGCTATAGACTTATTTTTGTTCTATAAAAGGCCTTTCATGAGTTCACTTTGGGAACTTGTGGAAGGCCCTTTTTTGATGTCTTTTTCCTAAACATACTTATAATAGGGATAGTAGCAAAAGAACTTTTATCATAATGAAGCAGGTGAATGATTTTTGAAGAAAAGCAAAACATTCCTCAAGTCTAAAAAGGGTCAAATAACAGTACTAGTTGTTCTAATCTTGTTTAGCTTTCTGGGATATCGGTTTTGGGCTGTAATTTCTAATAATTCAGAGCAAAGAAGAATAGCTGACATTATAAAAGAGAGGGATGAACGGGGAGGAGTTACAAATGATGAAGGTGCAGTGGAAAAATTATTTCCTTTAACTATGAGTGAAGAAGAAATTCAATATGCGATCCATCATATGAGCCACCAAAAGGTCAAATCAGATAAGAAATGGGGGAATTTGCAAATAACATCGGAAAGAATTGAGCGTCTAATCCAAGTAGTGCAAGCGAATGAACGAGAATTTGCTCATTCGGGTTTATACATAAATATATTGAATCGATGGCAGGAGAACGACTTTACTTCAGCGGTGTCTGATCATAATAAAATATGGAAGCTCCAAGGGGGAAATATAGGAGAAGCGAAGCGTTTGCTATCTGCGAAAGAAGAAAAGAAATACGTTGAAAAATATTTTGAATAAGGTGATATAAAAAAGTCCTTTCATAATCTTCATACAAAATTAATAAATAGGAGTGACAAAGGTCATAATGGTTTTCGCGCCTTTTGGAATACAATTTACTTGATGGAAAGCTTTTGGAAGGTGTGATTTTTAAATGTATCGCTTGCAAATTGTTGATGCGGAGAGTAAAACAAGAATTATGGAGCAGGAATTCGATGATGCAGAAACGATTTCTTTATTTCTAAAGAGCTGTGAGAGTCCAGAGGATTCCTACTATAGCATGGTAAATGAAGATAATCGCTACGTCAGCTGTGAATATGTTAATCATGTGATGATGACGTGCGGTGGGGACACATTTTATCGTGTGTATCTAAAAACAGAATTAGATAATGTATATGCATAAGCGAATGGCTGAAAGGGTCATTCTTTTTTTTTCTTTGGGTCTCCAATAATTTTGCAGGCGGTTTTTTTAATTGACAGCTTAAATAATCGAGAAAAGGCTTTTCATTTGTTTGTGAGATGAATAAAAAGCCTTTTCTTTTTTTGGTTTTTGATGTGTGTTATGATAAAAATAACAGATATGTGTAAAAAATCAGATAATAAGGGGAAGTCAATAAATGGGGATTCCGGAAAAATTGCAACAAATTCCGCTGCTTGAGCAAGTTGCGGAGGATATTTATAAACTGTCTGTTCATTTTCCATTCGGAATGCGGCAGGTCAACAGCTATTTATTTAAAGGGGATAAAGGCTATACTATAGTAGATACGGGGAGCTGCGCAAAGGAATCAAAAGCGATATGGGAGCAGGTGATGGCTGCCGGCATAAGGATAGAAAAGCTTGTCTTTACTCACACCCACCCTGATCATATTGGTCTCACTAGCTGGTTTCAAAAAGAATATGGTACACCCGTTCACATTTTTAATTTGGGTTACAAAGAAGTACAAAGAGTACGGAATTTAAAAGCGAGCTGCAAATGGATGTGTAACTTTTTAAAACAACATGGGGGACCTGAAATCTCAGAAGATCTTTTATTATTAGAATCAAAATCCTTTGAATTTGAACCGGATGCCATATTCGAAGCGGATGATACAATAAAGCTGGGAAATGACAGTTATGAGATTATCAGGACTCCAGGGCATGCGCCGGATCATATCTGTTTCTATAGTCAAGAACGGCAGATCTTGGTATCAGGGGATCATGTACTCGGTAAAATATCTCCGATTATTGCGGTTTGGTCAGCGGAAGACCTTAATCCGTTACAGGATTATTATGATTCATTAGATTTAGTCAGCCGTTATGAGGTGAAACTGGTACTTCCGGGACATGGTGACGTCATCACCGACCTCTCGGGACGGACAGAAGAAATCAAATTAGGTCATAATCGCCGTATACAGCAAATCTTTCATTCGATTAAGAATGAGGCGAAAACGGCGGGAGAGATTTATCAGGACATATATGGAGAATTGAGTATATATAAGTTTTTTTCACCATTAATGACAACCATCTCACGTCTAATCTACCTTGAATCTATCGGGAAGGTTCGAAGCGAGATTAAGAATGAAGTATACTATTATCATTTAATTGACTAATATCGGCAAGGTCTTTTCCTGGTTGCTGTAATACGAATCAATCAGGAAGGGCGTTTTTTTGTTTTTGGCTATAATAATAGGAAGAAATATATTTCTGGATTTAAGAAAACCTCATCTAGAAGAAAATCGACTATATTTGTTAGATTACAATTTCATTTAAATTATTAAAAAAAATAGTATTATATTCCTATGTAATATTACGTCCAAAACTAGAGATATGGTGAAAATGTATTAGATGGGAAATGGCAGACCAAAAACAGGGATAATTATTCAATTATACTAAAACTTTAGTATAATGAAACGGGATAAGGTTATGAGTCTTATTATCCAATTTGTAATGTTACAACTTTTTGAACTATTCGTAAGGTATTGATTTATTTAGCGAGTTTTGTCACTATTATGTATGGGTTGTAATATTTTGGATGAGGGGAGGTGAAAGGGATGAAAAAAGGATTTATTTCTGCGCTATTCGTTTCATTGTTGATTGCAGTACCTGCTATTGCCCAAGCGGAAGAAAATGAGAAGTCTTTGCTTCCTTTAGAATTGACTAATGTTCTAACTGAAGCTGTTCAAGAATTAGAGTCTCCGAAGGTAGAATCTAATACAGCTACAGAAGTAGAAGCAGCTGCGGCAGTAATCACTCCAGTCGAAAATAAAGGTCAATCTAAAACGAAAGAAAGTGGATTGCTCAATGTCGGTTTAGGTTTGCCTATTATTGGAGAGGTTAAAATTGATTTACTTGCTGGGGGAAAAGCTGAATCAGAATCGGGAAATACAACCTCATCAGAAAAACGATTATTAGGGGTAGAGATTAAAGACTCTGAACTTTTAGGTGATGTGAATCTGGAAGTGCTAAAAAGTAATGAACAGGGTGAAAGAGAGGCCTCTTCATCCGGTTTAGTATCTCTTGATGTAGACAATGCTCTTTTAGGTAAAACACATGTTGGAGTTCTTGAGGGAAACAAGAGTGGCTCATCTGATAAAGCGAGCATTTCTGCTAACCTTATAGTAGTAGAATCAGAGGATTCATTGCTAGGTAATAAGCGTGTCGGGGTAGGAGAATATACGAGCAATAACGGTCAGAAAAAGGTTGAACTGGCGGATGTTCGTGATGTTGGATCCTCTCGCGTAATTTCTAATCCTGATACTCCGTTTGATCAAGTAGGAAATCAGGAACTATCGGCTGGTCGAGACAATGATACTTCAAATAAAAACACAGTAGTCAGTGATTTAATCGTTGGAAATAGCAATATAGAAAACGAGGAATCCGCGCTGGATAAAAAAATCCTAGCCGCTGCTGATGTGTCTGATGCTCGCAGTAGTACGGTCTTGGGTCAACAAAAAGAAAACGACTTAGATGATTATAAAAAGGTAATAAATCAAGTAAATGATTCGGAAACAAATACTATCAAACTAGTATCCTCATCAGCTGTTGCTCCAAGCAACGGGCCTTCTGGAGGAAGTAGTGGTTCTAGTGCTGCTAATTCAAGTGGTGGTGTTACCGGATTAGCCGCGTATTTGGCAGTAGATTACTGGAAGGAAATAGAAACATGCTGTCAAATTTTCGACGGAGCTGATAAATTATCCGATCAATGGCAAAAGTCACCACCAGGCGATCCACCCAAAGCACCCTTCTTCTTAATAGCATAAAAAAATAATTTTAAGAAGAGGGAGAATAAAAACATGAAAAAAAGCATTGTTAAATCGTTAAAAGGTATGGCATTCACTGGAGTATTAGCTACTGGATTATTATTTGCAGGTACAGGTGCATTTGCAGCTGAAGCAGGACCGGTTACACAAGTAGGCGGAGCAGCAATCGGAGCAGTTTCAGAAGTCAACGGTGCTGTAAACGGAGTGGTAACAGGTGTAGCACCAGTTGTTCAAGGTGCTCCTGTAGTTGGCGACACAGCAGTAGCTGTAGTTGGACAAGTTGTAGGTGTTAAAGATAGTGCAATTGGAACAGTAGCAGCAGCTGCTGTACAAGTAGCTGGAGTGGCTGATGGAGTAGTTGGAACAGCTCTTGGACAAGTTGGAGGAGTAGCAGGCGTAGCTGGAGTAGCAGCACCAGTACTTGAAACAGTAACAGGTGCAGTTGGAGCAGCGGGTGCAGATGTAACAGCATCAAGCTCAATCATTCCTAAAGAGCCAAAGCTTATGACTGGTAATCCTGGAAGCTTAGAAGGCGTTAAAAGCTATGAAAAATCTTCATTACTAGATGTAAGCCTTAAAAGCGACGTTTTAAAACCAATCACTGGCGATGTTCAACTTGATGTACTTACTGATAAAAACATCGTAACTAAAGACGGTTCTTTGAAACAAGACGGTCTAGTTATTGCTGACTTAACTGATTCTAAATTACTTGGCGATACACATGCAGGTGTTCTTGAAAATAAAGAAGTTAAAACAAAAGACTACACTCACACTTACTCTGCTTTAGCAGTTGTTGATGCTGACGGTACTATCGTAGGCGATGCACATGCAGGCGTTCTTGAAAAAGAAAAAGTTGAAACTGATTCTTACACTTGGGAACACAGCGGTGTTGTAGTTGTTGATACAAAAGGTACTCCAATCGTTGGTGATTTACATGCAGGTGTTTTAGAAGATGAAAACTATGTTCCAAAAAACACTACTAACCCAGTAAAAGATCCAGTGAAAGATCCAGTAAAAGATCCAGTAAAAGATCCAGCTAAGGACCCAGTAAAAGACCCAGCAAAAGATCCGGTAAAAGATCCAGCGAAAGATCCAGCTAAGGATCCAGCAAAAGATCCGGCTACCAACCCTGGATCAAGCGATAAAGACAATGGAAGCAAAGATAATGGCACTAAGCTAACAGATAACAAAGTGAATAATTCACTTCCAAAAACTGGTTCTGCATTTGATACTTCAATTCTATTAATTGCTGCCAGCTTAATTATGGTATTAGGATTCGTTTTCAGAAAACTTAATCGTGCATAATTAATTTTCGGAAAGTTTCATAGTCTCATAATTATTTGGTTAATTTTCACTTTTTTCATCTGAATCATTGCGTATAAGAAATTTTGGTTGGGAGGGCTCATCACCCTCCCTTTTTTTTACAGTAAAGGAGTGAATTTTAACATGAAGAAATTGGGCAATCTTTTTTTAATAATTGGAATGGCTCTGATACTCTTTGTTGTCTACGCAAAAGTCCAAACTTATTTAGAGCAAAAGAAAATGATAGAAGAGTATACATCGCTGAATCTCGCTGCGAATGAGGATGATGCCACGGATTCAGAGGTAAAAAGAGGCGAAACCATTGGGATGGTTGAAATTGATAAAATCGGTTTGAAAACAGCCATGGTAGAAGGAGCTGAACAAGATAACATTAAGTTTGCCGTCGGTCATCTTCCTTTCAGTTCTTCATTGTATGAATTAGGCAAGGAAAATCATAACTTTGCGATTGTTGGACATCGTTCTTATACGTATGGAAAGTTCTTTAACCGTTTAGACGAGTTAGAAAATAATGATGAAATTATTGTCTACGCGAGAAATAAGGTGCTGACCTATAAAGTATTCGATAAGAAGATTGTTCAGCCGACCAATGTTGATGTTGTAAATCCGATAGAGGGGAAATCAGTCGTGACACTGATTACTTGTTATCCTGAATATTCAGATGCCCAAAGACTTGTTCTGTTTAGTGAATTAGTCGAGGAAAAAACTCTTGATGGCAGTGAATTCGCTGCACTGCTAAAAAACTAATCGAAAAGTCGAGGAGCGAAGAGGTTTTATGCTGTTTTCCTCCTCTTGTATTTTTCTTGTAATATTTACAATCTGATTCCTCGTCGTAGCCGCTGTTCCATCTAAAAACCTTGTATTTCCGCAGGAACCCCCTTGTTAAAAATAATTCGTGATTGTAATATATTTGAAATGAAACGTGTAAAATGAACTATATTTTTCTAATTTTCGTCGTTTTTTGTATTGAGAATTTAATAATCTTGTAATCTAACGACCTTTTTCTTGTGTCATAATAAAACAGTAGAAAGGGGTCGTTTTATGCGTTTTATACAGAGAGTAGTTGCTGTATCTATGACTAGCGTGATTTTGCTGTCGACTACAATCATGGCAAATGCAGAAACAAGTCAAGCAGCTAGTAGTGAACTACAACAAAAAGCTGATTTGATTAGCCAAAAACAAACTGAAAAAGACAACATTACAAATGAGTTGCAAAGTCTGCAAACTGAATTAAATTCCTTTGAGAATGAAGTAACAAAAAATAAAGAAAATATGGCAGCTATCGAACAGGATATAGCTGATATAAAATCAGAGATAGAAAAGAAAAAAGAAGAAATCGTCATTTTAGAAGATAAGGTCCATGCCCGTAAAGACGTTATGGAGGAAAGATTGGTTTCTCTGCAACATCAGGATAATGCAAGCTTAGTCATTGAATTGCTAATCAACTCTAAAAGTATTGATGATTTTATTCATCGTGCCAGCGCTGTATCAACCATCATGAATGCTGATAAAGAACTATTACAGCAGCAAAAGGATGATTTAAAGAAGATTGAAGATGAGAAAGCAGTCATTGATCAACAAGAGAAGAAGCTAGACCAACAATATCAAACATTAGCTGCAGCTCAAGTAAGTTTAGAGCAAAACCTGCAAAAGAGACAGGATATGGTGGCGGCTGTTCAAGAAAAATATAATAAAGTTGTAAACGAATTGGCGCTTGCGGAGCAGGAGAAAGCAGCGATACAAGCGCAGCTGGCACAGGCACAGGAGCGAATTGCCCAAGAAAGACAAGCGGTTGAAGTGAAAACAAATCAAACGGCTGAAGCAAGAACAAATCAAGTGGCACAGCCAGCCTCGCAGCCGGCTGCAACCAATACAAACACAAACAATGGCAAAGAATTATATGTGACAGCAACTGCGTACAGTCACGAAGAATCTCGTACAGGAATGACTGCTAGAGGATATAATATTAAAGCAAATCCACATATGAAATTAATTGCTGTTGATCCATCTGTGATTCCATTAGGTTCAAGAGTTTGGGTAGAAGGCTATGGTGAAGCCGTTGCCGGAGATACTGGCGGGGCAATTAAAGGACATAAAATTGACGTACTCATGCCATCTGGTGCAGATGCCCGGAACTGGGGACGTAAAACAGTAAAAATCGTAATCTTAAATTAAGGCTCTGTTAACTTTCAATGTTGATATCAGCCTTATGTGTATGGCGTGAGCGGGTTTTTCTTGGTAACAAGGAACTTAGCGAACCCATGCACATAAGCGGAGTTTTGATAAACAACCAGATTTAACAGTACTTAAATTAAATAAATAATGCCTGACTTCCGGTCTGTTATGTTGAACAACGGTGAGTCAGGCATTTTTTTCGTGTGAGTGCAGAAAAAGATTTTGGAAAAGTCTATATTTAGCGACATATAACATTTGAAATTGATAGAATAGAAAAGAGAAATGTTCTATTGTTTGGAGAAGCTTAGGAGGTCTTATGATGAATCCGATTATTCAAAGGATTATTTATAATATAGAAAAAGTAATGATTGGCAAGCGCGATATCATTGAATTAAGTTTAACTGCCTTACTTGCGGAAGGACATGTACTGCTCGAGGATGTACCGGGTGTTGGCAAGACAATGATGGTTAGGGCGCTGGCAAAGTCCATTGGGGCAGATTTTAAAAGAATTCAATTTACACCGGATTTACTGCCTTCAGATGTAACAGGGGTTTCGATATACAATCCGCAGGAGATGGAATTTCAATTTCGACCGGGGCCGTTGATGTCGAACATCGTCCTCGCAGATGAGATTAACCGGACATCCCCAAAAACGCAGTCTGCGCTTCTCGAGGCGATGGAGGAAAAGAGTCTCACAATTGATGGAATTACCTACATGCTAGAAAAGCCATTCTTTGTGATGGCCACACAAAATCCAATTGAGTATGAAGGGACCTATCCTCTTCCTGAAGCGCAGCTGGATCGATTCCTTTTAAAATTAGAAATGGGCTACCCTGATCCGGAGGAAGAAATCGAGATCTTAAACCGGGCGCAGAAAGAACCGCCAATTGATGAATTGAGTTCTGTCATTACGTTAGATGAATTAAGAGATTTACAGAAGCAAGTGAAAGATGTCTATGTTTCCGAAACAATCAAACGCTATATTGTTGACCTATCCCAAGGCACAAGGGAGCACGGTAGTATTTATTTAGGGGTAAGTCCGCGCGGTTCCATTGCTTTAATGAAAGCGGCCCAAGCGAAAGCATTTATGTCGGGACGTGATTTTGTCCTGCCGGATGATGTTAAGTTGTTAGTCCGGCCTGTATTTGCTCATCGAATGGTCTTAAATACGGAAGCCAGATTTTCCTCCATCCCAATCGATGAAATCATTAACCGTATTGTTGAGCTTGTAGCGGTACCGATTCAGAGGGTGAAAAGATGAGCAATAAATTCCAGGTTATCGGCAATGTCTGGAAGCTTATCATTTTAGTTTTTTTGCTGTTAATCACATTTGCCTATGCGATGTTCCAAGGGGGATTTGTGAGTTGGTTCTTATTTTACAGCTTTCTGCCTTTTGCCCTTTATGCGGTGTGTCTTTTCTTTTATCCTT
>CALGSR010000447.1 GCA_937902115.1 uncultured Bacillus sp.
TTTTTATAAATTTTTATTTTATTATATGCCTTTTACGTAACTGTTGTATCCACCCTTTACTTTACTCATAATCTTTCACGCAGAGCATTTACAGCAAAGTTTGTTGAGCCGATTATTTTTGAAACAACGGATATTGAACTGTTCCTTTTTGCTTGGGGAAACTATACAGATACACATATTTCTTATTATCGCGATAATGATGAGGACCTGTTGGAATCGATTGGTGCTTATTTTACAAGCCACCCTTATATTCTGGAGAATGCACGGGCATTGTTTGATCGAATCGAGTTTATCAAAGCGAACATGAGGAAAGAAGGTCTTACGGTTAGCGGAAAACCATTTTCTTTTGTGCAAGTACAGGTTTCATATGAAGAATTAGTTAAAATTCAGCTGGCCATTGTTCATCAACTAAATGCGCACGAACTTTTTACAACACTGCTCGAACAGGCAGATGGAATGCCGGCAGATAGTCGCTTAGACTTACTAAAGGTGTATTGCATCGGCCAAGATACAGAGGATAAACGGATATTACTCTTCCAAGCCCTTCATGATCGCAGTTCAATTATCCGTGATTTTGCTTTTCATGTGTTAAAACAACTCCCTCTCAACACAGAGGAGTTGATAAAAATAGAGGACCTTTTATTGAATAAATCCGGTGAAACACGGAAAGAAGTCATTACGTTCCTGCTCAAACAATCGGAGGAACAAATTTTCACCAGTCTTAATCATCTTTTAAGCGACCGAAAGCAACTGAAACGATTAGGCGGACTTGAATTATTACAGGAATACCATAAGGAAAACAAGCTTCCAAGGGGAAAATTGGAGGAACTTTGTGGCAATATACCAGCAAAAACAGAGAAAGAGCAGACATTACTCAAACAAATTCTAGTCGAAGCTCCCCCTGAGTATACGTTTGAAAACGGGTTTGGCTTATTTACACCCTATCAACCAATTCATTACAATACCTTTGCGGAGTTTCAGATTGAGGAAGATGGCCCTCCGGCCTGGGAACAATATGCCAAGGATTATTTAGACGGCAAACAGCCGATTCAGGACTTCATTTCCTACGATGTCCAGCCTCTTTTGAAAAAACTGAAAAAACTGACGGATTTGATTGATCAACATGCAGACGATGAATATTCCTATTATTCATGGAACAATACCATGGCAGAGACAACACTAGGCAGTGATTTTAAACCTTTGGCTGAAAAAGCAGACTATCGAACAAACGCTGCATTAGATGCTTATCCACTTGCTGGAGAACTGCTCCAATGGGTGGAACAATCTCATTTTAGTCTAGAAGATTGGTCGATGTATGACTTTTATGCACAACTAGGTTCCGTGACGGACTATGAAAATTTACAAGCAGAAGCGCGTCATACAATTGATCAACTTCTTAATGTGGAACAAATCAACCGGACAGCGGCCCTATTTTCTGAATTAAAGTACCGTCAAATGATCAATCAAATAATGGATCTATTAAGCTTAGAAAGTAATAAATGTGAAACCGAAACATCCCTGCATGAAAAAGCGCGGCAGGCCATGCTCGCGCAAGCACCGGATTTCGATCCATTTGATCTTTATTTCGGTTTATTCACTCAGGTTTTAACCATGATCCCTAAGGACGAATGGAGATGTAATATTTATAAAGAAAGAACTTACTACTATCATAGAGGCTATTCTTTTATCGATTTCTCGCTTTTTAATAAATGGTATGGAAAATGCTCTGAATCGATCGAGATTTATCGTCACTTCATTAAATTTACCGCGATCAGTGAAGAACTGGCGCGACGAATGATTGATGAAGAAAAGGAACTCAATAGACAGCTTTATCAATTTTCGCTCCCGCGCTATTTAGAAGGTGTCCATATTGGCATGCTGACAAAAGATCATCTATACCATGCGGTCTTTGCCCAGCAAATTCATAGCGATACATTTGTTGAGCCGGAAAAACTAACGGCTAAATACGATTATGCGGAGCCTTTATTAGAGGTGAGGCGGAAGTCCATTGCCCGTCTGCTCGAAATCGAGCTCATCCGTGGTGATTTACCAACCGCAGGAACTCATTTAGTCCGCTCAATTGCCCATCTCGAAGGAATGGATTATTTCATTCGCATTCTACAGGCACTTCAAGGGGAAAAGCTGGCTCGGAATTATATTTATGCAGCGGAAACAAAAAAAGAAATATTCTCTCACCTGCTGTCTAATTGCTATCCAGCGAAAACAGATAGCGCACAAAAGCTGCGGGAGGCTTTAAAAGGTTGCAAAGTAACGGAGGAACAGCTAATTGAAGCGATGATGTTTAATACACACTGGGTCGATCTTGTCAGCGAGGCGATTGACTGGCCGGGATTAAGGGCTGCTACTTGGTATTTTTCCGCACACACAGCGGATGATATGTCCAAATACTCTACTGACCAAATTGCCCTCTATTCACAAATTAATAGTGAAGATTTTCGAGATGGGGCTTTTGATTTGGATTGGTTCCAGGAGGCTTATTCGACATTGGGACCTGAGCGATTTAAGCTCGTCTATCAAGCGGCTAAATATGTGTCAAGCAGCTCAAGCCATCGCCGGGCCCAGCTTTATGCCGATGCCGCTATCGGAAAGCTTGATTCAGAGGCACTCATGAACGAAATCAGTGATAAACGTAATAAAGACAAGCTTCGCTGTTTAGGACTCATCCCGATGCAAAATGAAAACGAAGCGTTGGAACGCTATCATTTCTTGCAAAACTTTTTAAAAGAAAGTAAACAATTCGGTGCGCAAAGAAGAGTAAGTGAAGCACGCGCTTCGCAAATTGCGTTGGAGAACTTGGCACGAAATGCCGGTGCCGGTGATATCACTCGCTTTCAGTGGCGCATGGAATTAAGGGAACTTGAGCAAGTAAAGCCATTCTTTACACCGCAAGCGATTGAAAATATTGAAGTGCATTTACAGGTAAATGAAAAAAACGAGGTACAGCTCCATGTTGTAAAGGATGGAAAAAGATTAAAGAGTGTCCCAGCAA
>CALGSR010000448.1 GCA_937902115.1 uncultured Bacillus sp.
GCTACCGCTTTAACCGCTTGGTTTAATGCACCTGCACCGATTGCCTGGATTTCTGCCCCACCTCTTTCTCGCAGAACCCCAGCAAGAGCACCAGCTACAGAATTAGGATTAGACTTTGCTGAAACCTTTAATATTTCCATTCCTAGCTCCTCCTCGTTTGATCCCTTCCAGTTATTGCAGAATGAACAATTTAGGATATATCATTCCATTGCTACTATATTCAGGAAATCTTCCGTATATTCCGGCTTGGACGAAAAGAAATGGCTGCAGTTGATGGGTTTTTCCTAGTTCCTTCTATTATACATTCTTATGTGAATTCATTAACAAGCTAAATAAAATTTATTTATTATGAATAAAAAGGATGATCGTCGTTAATGAGAATCCGCTCAATTTTCTTCGCCACTCCCGTTTTCTTGTCAATCTCGATTGAAACGGCGCTCAATTGCGCACGTCCGGTTTTGGGCGTCTCAAAACGAGCAGGCATACCAGTTAAGAATCGACGCAGGACAACTTCTCTATCCATCCCTAAAACACCATCATATGGGCCTGTCATACCCACATCTGACATATATGCCGTACCTTGAGGAAGGATACGATTATCGGCTGTCTCAACATGTGTATGGGCCCCTACAACGGCTGATACACGACCGTCCAAATACCAACCCATTGCTTGCTTTTCACTTGTCGCTTCCGCATGAAAATCAACAAAGATGATCGGCGTTCTCGCGCGGGCCTCCGCAATCAATTCATCCGCTTTTTGAAAAGGACAGGCATTTGGCGGGAGAAAGGTTCTTCCCTGAAGACTGATGACAGCAATTTCATCTTGGTTCATTTTTAAATACACGATTCCTTTTCCGGGGTTATTCTCCGGAAAATTTGCCGGTCTTACAAGATATTTTGCTTCATCGATGAACTCAAATATCTCACGATTGTCCCATGTATGATTACCTAATGTTACGACTTGTGCACCCGCTTCAAGAAATCCGCGATATATTTTTTCCGTTATCCCTTTTCCACCCGCAGCATTTTCACCGTTAATGATCGTTACATGCGGACGGTATTTTTCTTTCATTTTCGGAAGATACTCTTTCACCATGTCCCTTCCCATTGAACTAACAACATCACCTATAAATAAGATATTCATAAATTATTCCTCTCTTTTTGCTATTCAAAATCCGGCATGTGTCCTTATTCCATAAAAATAAAGCGGTGTATTTACACCGCTTTATTTTGCATATTCAACCGCTCTTGTTTCACGAATAACCGTAACTTTAATATGCCCTGGATAATCCAGTTCATCTTCAATCTTTTTACGTATATCCCGCGCAAGCCGATGTGCTTCCAGATCATCAATTTGCTCTGGTTTAACCAAAATACGTACTTCGCGTCCTGCTTGAATAGCGAAAGATTTATCAACCCCATCATAGGATTCAGATATTTCTTCCAGCCTTTCTAGGCGGCGAATATAATTTTCAAGCGTTTCTCTTCTTGCTCCGGGACGGGCTGCAGATAAAGCATCTGCTGCTGCCACGAGTACAGCAATGATAGAAGTCGGCTCTGTATCTCCATGGTGAGAAGCGATACTGTTGATAACTACTGGATGTTCTTTATATTTAGTTGCCAGTTCCACCCCGATTTCAACGTGGCTGCCTTCCACTTCATGGTCAATTGCCTTTCCAATATCGTGAAGCAAACCAGCTCTGCGGGCTAACGCCTCATCTTCACCAAGTTCTGCTGCCAGTAATCCGGTCAGCTGTGCCACTTCTATTGAGTGCTTAAGAACATTTTGTCCGTAGCTGGTACGGAATTTCAAACGGCCGAGAATCTTAATCAGATCAGGATGTAAGCCATGGACTCCGACTTCAAAGGTCGTGTGCTCACCGATCACACGAATATGTTCATCTACTTCACATCTTGCTTTATCTACCATTTCT
>CALGSR010000449.1 GCA_937902115.1 uncultured Bacillus sp.
AACCCGTGTTACCGCCGTGAAAGGGCGGTGTCTTAACCGCTTGACCAAGGGGCCATTAAGTAAATCTGGCGGAGAGCAAGGGATTTGAACCCTTGAGACAGGTTTTGCCCGCCTACACGATTTCCAATCGTGCTCCTTCGGCCACTCGGACAGCTCTCCTTATGGCTCCGCAGGTAGGATTCGAACCTACGACCGTTCGGTTAACAGCCGAATGCTCTACCACTGAGCTACTGCGGAATAGTAACAATATCCTCTAAAAGCCGCAAGAGAATAGCTTGTCTTAAAGTGTCGCTAACTCATTCGAGATTAAGTCATCACCTTATCGACTCTTTATATTATATTGACGCTAAAGTAGAAAGTCAAGAATAAATCGCAATTAATTTTGTTCCTCTAGAATCCAATTTTCTACAGCAGTAAACCCTTGATACACGGAACTTTTTAGCAATCATTTAATCATTGTAATACAGGATGGTACGAACTTTTTCAATAAAGTACTGGATGAATTTCTGTTTATCTTAAAACTAATCATTCTTCAAGGAGCGCTAATTTACCACGGCACCTTCCGCAAACATATTTTTTTGTATCAAGCTTTCGTTTTCGTGTGTAAGCCTGGCTGCATTCTATACAAAGGTAAGTCAAAATCTTTTGCTTTTTCCTTTTTTCCACCGTTTCAGGCAGAGTCGAGCAATACCTTGGTGCTTCTACTTTATGAAGCAGCCATTTAAAATCCCTATCACTGTGCTTATAGCCGCGTCCTTCTATATGAAGATGATAATGGCAGAGTTCATGCTTAATGATTCCAATTAACTCCTCTTTACCGAACTGCTCCAAGTACTTTTTATTCAATTCGATATTATGGTTATGAAGCAAATATCGTCCGCCGGTCGTTCTTAAACGTTGATTAAAGATCGCATGATGACGGAACGGTTTTGCAAAATATTCAATAGATATCTCCTCAACAAGCTTTTGCACTTCATAATTATTCATATCTTTTTAACCCTCTTTCACAACAAAACGAACAAGACAGCCCTTCGCAGCATAGACTATAGTTACATTCGAAATGCGCAAGCGCCTTTATTAGATGAACATCGACTAAAAACCGCCACGTCAATCGCTTAACGTCGATGTCAGCACATCCTGTGCAAATCCGACAAGCACAAGACGAGCCTCACTGAAAGGTGTTTTTTACCTTTCCGGGAGGATTGGCTTGTGACCTCGAGGGGCTAGGTGCTGAAGCTAGACACCATTCTAAGTCTAAAGAGCGTATTTTCATTGTGTTACTATATCAAATATTTTTGGCTTACCGACATAAGGAGGTTTTTTCTATGCCAAACTGGCTTCAGAACCAAATAAGAAGAGCCTTTTATGAAAAGAATCGTTATCAGGTGAAATTATTAAATCAATGCTGGTTTTTTTATCGAAAAAATCTTTATTAAAAAAATCATTACGCGTCCTACTATCCATTTGACAATAAGACGCTATGATCATGTTTATAATAAAGATTTAGGCTTCTGCAGGCGGCAGCATGGTTAATGCGACCCTTCCCTTTTTCATGTCAATAGAGTCCACCCAAACCGTAACAACATCCCCAACTGAAACGATGTCAAGCGGGTGTTTCACGAATCTGCGGCTCAATTTCGATATATGAACAAGCCCATCTTGTTTAACCCCAATATCAACGAATGCGCCAAAGTCTACTACGTTGCGAACTGTTCCTTGCAGTTCCATTCCTGCCTTTAAGTCCTCCAACTTCAATACATCCTTTTTCAGAAGTGGTGCAGCCAGTTCATCACGCGGATCCCTTTCCGGCTTCATTAATGCTTCAATAATATCTTTCAGTGTAAGTTCTCCAATATTTAGCTCACTAGCTGTACTGCTGATATCGACGGCTGATAAAGCTTTTTTCAGCTCATCTGTGCCAAGCGCTGAAGAGGTAAAGCCCAGTGATTGAAGGAGTGTTTTGACGGCATCATAATTCTCCGGATGGATACCTGTTCGATCAAGCGGTTCCTTTCCATCAATGACACGCAAAAATCCGATTGCCTGTTCATAAGTCTTTGCCCCTAAACGAGGAATCTTCTTCAGCTGTGCTCTTGCCGTGAATTTCCCTTCCTCTTCTCTTTTTTTCACAATATTGTTAGCCACGGTTTTTGATAATCCTGAAACGTATTGCAGCAATGATGGTGATGCTGTATTGACATTCACCCCTACCTGGTTTACTGCTGTTTCTACAACAAAGGTTAAGGAGCCTGAAAGTCTCTTTTGTGAAACGTCATGCTGATATTGCCCA
>CALGSR010000450.1 GCA_937902115.1 uncultured Bacillus sp.
TTTTGCACACCGGATAATTCGCTATACCGCAGCACTTCTTCTTTTGTAAAAAGAAAAGCATAACTCTCTGTCTGCATTTCTATCACCTCAATTTAGTCACAACACTAGACAATGGTTGAAACTTTCCCTCGTAAAAACCACGGCGATACCCCGAATTTTGATCGAACCAGGGGGTTCTTTTTCCGTAACGAAACGTTTCGGGGCATCCCCCTGGCTTTTAGTGAACGTAACCCACCGTATATTTATTGAGTTTTGTACCGATTTTGTCCTTCATAACCCGGATAAAGGACACTTTCCGCAGCCTTCGTACCGATTTTGTCCTTCATAACCCGGATGAAGGACACTTTCCGCAGGCCTTCGTACCGATTTTGTCCTTCATCCCTTCTAATAAAGACAGCTCTTTATTAACCGCCTATCCTCTACCCGCGAACAGCTTCAAACAACACCGCGACACCTACACCCCCGCCGCTGCCAATCGCAGCTAGGACATATTTTGCCTGCGGTTGCCGCTGTACTTCGTAAAACAACCTTGTCATCAACACCGCACCTGAAGCGCCGTATGGATGACCGATCGCCAGCGCACCGCCGCGGACGTTAATTTTATCATAGGGGATCGATAGTTCTTGGGCACAGGCAGCTATTTTTGAAGCAAAGGCTTCATTAATTTCAAGCAGATCCACGTCATCAATCGTCAGCCCATTTCGCTGCAGTAATTCCTGAATTGCCGGGACCGGGGCAAAGCCTGGATAAAAGGGATGCACGCCTGACACTTGGCTGTCGACGAAACGCAGCACCGCGTTAAATCCCAATTCCGCTGCTATCTCCTCCTCCAGCACCAAAACCGCACTCGCACCGTCATGAATGCCGCAGCTATTAGCCGCTGTCACTGTTCC
The DNA here is from genome assembly GCA_937902115.1 of uncultured Bacillus sp. Taxonomy (GTDB): domain Bacteria; phylum Bacillota; class Bacilli; order Bacillales; family Cytobacillaceae; genus Bacillus_BD. The sequence goes on from CALGSR010000450.1 coordinate 894, forward strand.
ATTTTTCACAAAAGCAGGAGCCGCCCGCTTCACCAATTTCTCCATGTTGCGCTCGCGCTGCCACACTTCATCATGCTCCAGCCCGTCGAGCGGAAGAATTTCCTCCCCATAGACTCCAGCACGAAAAGCAGCCCGGCTTCGCTGCCAGCTTAACAAAGCATACTCGTCCTGCATCTCTCTTGTGATGGAAAACTTCTCCGCTACATGTTCCGCCGCCACGCCCATGTCCGGGTCGCCAATGCTCTCAGGCGAAAACCGCGCCCGCTCAGGATAAGGAGAGGTGCTGACACTCTCAACACCACCCGCCACATAACAGGAACCGGCGCCGGCACGAATGAAAAGACAAGCCATGCGGATCGCTTCAAGTCCAGCACTGCACTGGCGGTCAAGCGTAACCCCCGGAACAGAAAACGGCAGCCCTGCTTCTAAAGCCGCCAAACGTGCGATATTGCCGCCAGGTCCGACCACATTGCCGAGAATAACGTCATTCACACGCTCCTCGACCCCCTTAGCCAAATGAGAAAGAAGCGGTGCCGCCAATTCCTGCGGCGGCAAATGACGGAACTGCCCATTCTCCCTTGCAATCGGGGTCCTTTTTGCCCCGACAATCACTGCTTGTTTCAACATTTTGCGTGCCTCCCTTCTTTTTTCTGCAATCGTTCAGCTTTCCACACCATTCTTAACAGTCGATATTACACGCCCCCGCTTCTCCTCCAGCAGTTTCCGCACGTCCCCACGGGCAATTTTCCCGCTCGTGGTCAGTGGCATTTCTTCAATAAAATACCATTCCCGCGGCACTTTGTACGAAGCCAAATGAGCTTTACATAAACGCTTTAGGTCAAGCGCAGTGACCTCGCCCTGTACAACCGCTGCAGCAATCTGACCCCAATATCGATCGCTCAAACCGACGACCGCCGCTTTTTCAACAGCAGGATGCATCGTCAAAACAGCCTCAATTTCCTCAGGAAAAAGATTCAGCGCCCCGTACAGAATCATATTGTTCTCGCGACCGGCAACATAAAGATACCCTTCCTCGTCGACTCGGCCCATATCCCCCACCGTCACCCAGCCGTGCGCATCTTCCAACGATTGCACAAGCTGTCCCGGTTCCGTGATATAGCCAATAAATGTCATCGGGCTGCGCACATAAATTTTGCCGATTTCCCCCATATCCGCGGGTTCCCCGTTTTCACGGCGGATTTGAATGCTCACATTATGGAAGGGCCAGCCAACAGAATGAGGCTTTTTTTCATCATTTGAAAAAGAAACAAAGCTCAGCTCGCCCGCACCATAAAATTCGTACAAAGTCAGGTTCAGAAAACTCGCCTGAATTCTTTTTCTCGTATGGGCTTCGAATTTCGCTCCGGAAGAAATCATTTTCAGCGGCTGCTCCACTGTTTTATTTTTTCGTAAAAGTGCCTCGGCACCACATAAACAACCGAAACAGCGTGCTCCGCCAGGGCCGTCAGAGTTTGTTCAGGAGAAAATTTCTCCAAAATATGTAACGTACCGCCGATGGATAAAGTACTCATTGCGCCGTATAAAAAGTGGGAATGAAGGAGCGGCCCGGGAATCAGCACGTGGTCGCTCGCCCCGATGCCAAATTCAAGACGCGTGCAGGTAAAACTCTCCATCCAGGATAAATGCGAGCGGATAAAGCCTTTCGGAGAACCGGTGGAGCCTGAGGTGAATCCAAGATAAAACGGCAGTGTCTCGTCAGAATCTTCTCTGTCTGCCAGCGGCATAGTTCCCGCAATCTCTGCGGCACACTCCTCCCAAACATGCAGGTGAGGATGAAGCCCTTTTACCTTTGGAAAAAGACCCTTCGTTGTAATCCAGACGGCAGGTTGGGCAAGTTGCAGGTGCTTAGACAGCTCTTCCTCCTTCCACTTTAAATCAAGCGGAACCGCTGTCCAGCCGGCCGCCGCCGCTCCCGCAAAGACCTGCAGAAACGGAATTCCATTTGGCAGATAAATGGCAGCGGTTTTATTTTCAACATCCAGCGCTTGAAACCAGGCAGCCGTTCTCCTCACTGCATCATCCCATTCACGATAAGTGAGAACAGCATCCTTCATTTGAATCGCTGTTTTTTCCGGAAAAAGCAGCGCGTGGTTTGCATACGGTGAAGTGATCACGACTTTACCCCTCCCTTACTTGCGCTGAAGCTGCTTTTGCAAAATTGCGAGAAATAATTGGATACTTTTGCAATTTATAAACAAGGACAGAAGCAATCGTTGCCTTAATGATGTCGCCTGGAAGATAAACAAGGCTCACTTTAATCGTATCAAGAAGCGGCAGGTCCATTAGAAATGCCTGCACCGGAATCCCTGTCAGATAGACGGTGAAAATACCAACCGTTAGATTTGTCGCAATAATATGAGTAAACTTCAACGTACGGATTTTTGAAAAAATAAAGCCGATGCAAAAAGCCGCGATTGGATAGCCGATTAAGTAACCTGCACTTGGACCGAAAAAGACCCCGATTCCGCCGCGCCCGCCAGATAGAAGCGGCATCCCTGTTGCGACGAGCAGTAAAAACACAATAATACTTAAGGAACCAAGACGGGCCCCAAGTACGCCGCCTGCCAGAATAACCCCCAATGTTTGCAGCGTAATCGGTACAGGAGTAAACGCCAATGTAATCGGCGGGATCAAGCCCAATATTCCCATAATTGCGGCAAATAAGGCCACATATGTAATCTCTTTAATTTTCATTTCTTTCTCCCCTTAGTAAACTATGAAATAAAGTAAGTTTACATATAATTTATTTCATTTATCATGTTCATGTCAACCCCTTTATAATATTAGTTAACTAGCAGGAAACAAAGATTTTTTGCTATCATTCGCAGAATTATCCTGAATCCTTACGTTTGGTCCACGAGGGGATTTTTGGTATAGTTATTTGACATGAAACGGCTCCGTTTAGAAGTTGATTTGAGGGGTTCGGGTAGTCCTACTGTAAGGAGGAATGAAAATGATTATCAGATGGCTTCTGATCAATGTAACAACAGTCATCGTGATTGTTTTGTGGAGTTTGTACCGCGGCTATGATTCGTATTATATTTTGCTCGGGAAATTGGCGGCACAGACGGCATTTATTTTATTCTTAGTCAACGTCAACATGTATTTTGTCTTTCTTCTTATTCGAAAAAGCAAGGTCCGCAATGTAAAGGTGAGGCTGGCGAAAATTTCGAAGACGATGATGAAATATCATATTCCCCTCGCCATTACTGCTACTCTGCTCATTTTGACACACACGGCCATGATGATAAACGCCCATAGCAGCCAGCTTTGGAGCGTGAAAACCGCAGCCGGCGCCTTGTCACTTAGTCTCCTCGCTGTGCTTCTGTACAGTGGATGGCTACGGCGGCAGAAGGCAACAGGAAAGCGGCGGAAATCTCATTACACAATGGCCTTTACCTTTTTCAGCTTTGTCCTGTTGCATATCTTTTTCTAAGAGAGGAAAGGCGGGCTGCCTGACTGCTATTTGCTTAACTTTTCCCGTTTTGGAATATGCTTAAGCGATTCTATCGGATGGTACAGCAGCATCCAGGGACCAGAATAACGCATCACTTCTTTAATTTTTTGCCGATATTCCGGTTTGTAGCAATGGATCGGGCACTTTGCACAAGCTGTCTTCTCCTCGCCAAATCGGCAGAAGGAAAGTCTTTTCAGCGCATAGTCCTTTAAATCGTGGCATTCACTGCACAGCTCTTTATGATGATGTTTTTTCTTACAATAAATATGAATCATTTTCGCAACAATGTCCTTTTCTTTGCTGATTTTCGGACCGTCATTCAATCGTGGCTTTGTTTTTGTTGTCATAGAAAAAGCACCTCCCATACCATAAGGTTTCAACCATTCTCTCTTAACCATATCATTTCATTGCCAAAGAAAAGGGGTATCTTTTTTACATCTTTAGGACATTTTCAAAACGGAGGGACGGCCCTCGAGTTCAGACAGCTTCTTCTCTTTTTCCACCGAAGTTGCCCGAATGAAAAAGGCACGAAATATTCGTGCTTCACCTTGATGTTTCCTTATATTTTATATCGATGATTTTCTCTGTTTTATTATCAAAGGTAATATCAACGAAAACACCGAATTCTTTGCTGCCTTGTTTTAACCAAAGCTTGAATTTCTCCGTAGAAGTGACTGCACCCGAATTCTTACCAATATGCTGATAATCAGCGATATTCGCCTGCGGGTATTTTGCCTTTACGTGCGACATGGCAATCTGCCCCCATTTTGCATAAGGCGGAGTCGGACGCTCTGTTTGATAAACATCAGTAGCAGCGGTAAATGACACTGTGCTGCCAAAAAACAATAAACCGCAAACAAGCGGAAGTGCTAAAAAATATCTCATATTCATCAGACCTCTTTTTCCTTAGCTTCTTCTAGAATGGAGACGATTATTCCTAGGAGGAATTGGAGGCGAAATCAACTCCCTATTTGAAATGAAACTGAAGCAATCCTATCGTCTCTGTCCGTCTCGAATTTCAGGATGCCGAGTCAATATTGGGACAACGAACCTGGAACCTTGTCCCAAACAAGAAAAAACCGGCGGCAGAGGCCGTCGGTTAGAGAATGAGGAAAGTTTGGGGATGTCATTGATTCTTTATAAGGAAGAAATTCTGACCTGAGTGGGCTCCCTTTCAATTACAGGGTATGGCTTATTACTACAACTTGAATCCCTGAAAAAGCGCAGGGGATTCCTCACCTGTATCGAAAACGTTTTCATTTTTTTATTGCTTATAAATGAGAATATCTTTGTGTGATGTCTTTGGCTGATTTTGTTCGATATGATTTAGGCGCTTGTTTAGGTTGTCTACTTTCTCAATCAACTTGGCCTGCACTCGTATTAAATTTTCCAGAAGAAGTTCGAGGTTTTGTTCATTTCTCAGGTTCACGGACATGTTTCCACCTCACATAAAATTCGCTTCATTTTCCTGTACCTTTACAGCAACCTGTTCGGTCTTTTGCACCGTCTCATGAACGGCCTCCTGCTCAACATGGTGAAAAACGTCCTCTGACCGCTTTGATCCAAGAAAACGAATTGATTCAGCGACAACTTCAGTCACATATACCCTGCGGCCATCTTGATTATTATAATGTCGTGTTTGAATCCTGCCGGTCACTCCGACGAGCGAGCCCTTCTGGCAATACTTTGCCGTGTTTTCAGCTGCTCTGCGCCAAAGCTTACATTGAACAAAATCAGCATCAAATTCACCATTCTGGTTGCGGAAATTACGATTTACAGCAAGGGTAATATTCGCAACCGGAAATCCATCGGGTGTTATCCGCAAATCAGGGTTTTTCGTGAGCCTGCCCACAAGCGTAACTTGATTAATCATCGTTTGTCTCCTTTCTCTGCTGATGTATCCATCATACTTCCACCCCTTATCATTGTAAAATCGGGAAAACATCACTTTTTGCCGCTATTGTGGCCTGAAAATTCATTTTCTGGACATTGTTACTGCTGCTTTTTTAGTTTTTATTTGGAAAAACTTCAAATTTGGCAATTTTGATTATTTTTTTAAAATAATCATCCGATGATTTCAAAAGGCCCTTTATGGAGTAAAAACCCCTGTCCCATTCATTCTCCTTCCACGGATTTCAAAGGTCCCTGTGTGGGACAAGGAACCCGGAACCTTGTCCCACAAAAAAAGCAAGAGAGCGGGTCTCTTGCTTTTTTTGCGCATTATCTATCTTTGTTATCATTATCATTTCGATCTAATTTATCTTCGATGACATCTTCTTGCGGCGTATTTTCGTCAGTCGCCGGATCACCATCATTGTCAGTATTAATGTCATTGTTGTTATCACCTAAGTCATTGTCAATGATATCATTGTTCCGATTGTTATCATTGTTCAAATTGTTGTCATTGTTACGGTTGTTGTCGTTGTTATCATTGAGTCGATTGTCATCGGTGATGCCATTGTCCTCTGGAGGAGGGTTCTGGTCGTTATTATTATTACATCCTGCTAATAACATGATGGCTAAGAGAGACCCACCCATTACCGTTAATAACTTTTTCTTCATACGATAAATCCCCTTTCACTGCTTTGAATTAGTAGAGACCTTCCTTTGGTCTATCATTAGGTTGCCCCATCCACAGATTTTATTACATCTTTTTTAAACTTACGATCATCATGGCACGTTCTTTAAGAGAGATCTGCACTCGGTGTTTTTTTTCAAAAAAAATAAAGGGACAGTCCCCGAAAGAACCATTCCCTTTACATTTAACTATTTTTTTGAATTGCAAACATGATTTCTGCTTCCAGTGATACTTTTCCGTCGACCTTTGAAAGAACTTTCCCTTTCCCGATGCCGCGGCGGACAGCGAGCAATTCCACTTCCGTGACAATCGTATCCCCAGGCCGTACCGGATGTTTAAATCTCAGTTTATCCACACCGGCAAACAAGGCAATTGCACCCTTATATTCATCCATTGATAAAAGCGCAACCGCTCCAACCTGTGCCGCGTGCTCCAGAGCCAAAACCCCCGGCATAACCGGATACTGCGGAAAATGCCCGTTGAAATATTCTTCATTTGCCGTTACATTTTTAATCCCGACAGCACGCTTTCCAATTTCCAGCTCAGTGATTTTATCAACCAGCAGAAACGGATAACGATGCGGGATAATCTCTTTAATTTGATCAATATTCAATTCCATATGTATCTACACTGCTACTAAAAACATAGATAAATGTACTCATTTATCTACGCTAGACATTTTCTTGCTTCTTCGTATCCCGTCTTGCCACTTGCTCGCTACTAC
>CALGSR010000451.1 GCA_937902115.1 uncultured Bacillus sp.
CTCAATAAATTTCTAACAACATCAACCTTTATGCAAGGACAATCAGTTTCTCTACTCCAAAAGCAACAATGGCTTAGAAAAGAGCCTTAATAAATGAATGGTCTATGTTGGAAGAACATATATTGGGAATATGTGCTTCAGGTATTTAGCTGTAAAGAGGTGTTGAAATATGAGGTGGCTTCTGGGGATTTTAATGAATGCGGTATTATTTATGGCCCTGGCCGGTTTCTTCAAAGAATCAATCTATATTGAAAGTATTTATGCTGCACTAGGGGCTAGTGTTGTATTGTCCATATTAAATATTCTGGTAAAACCCATCCTAATTATTTTGACACTTCCGGTAACAGTCTTGACATTGGGATTCTTTTTGCTTGTGATTAATGCCATTACATTACTGCTCACGGACAACATTATGGGCAGTGCCTTTGAACTGAACAGCTTTGGTACGGCTTTCTTAACAGCGCTCATCATGTCGCTCGTTAATGCCGTGATTCAAAATCAATTTAAAGAAAAAAAGCAGAAATAATGGTATGGAACAGGATTAATGGAAAGAAGATGATTCTTTCCATTAGTCCTTTTTTATTTTTTGTTAGGCTGTGTTAAAGGTCAATGTTGATTTTTATGTCCCTTGTTGATTGGAGTGGAAGGCACGAAGACTCCCGCTTAGGGAAGAGACAGACGAGACCCCGCAGACACGAAGTGTCGAGGAGGCTCGTCGGTCGCCCGCAGAACCGCACGTGCCTGGAACGGAAATCAACAATCGAGTTTAACAGAGCCTTTTGTTAAAGGGCGGTGTTGATATTTCAATACCATCTAGAAAAGGTCATTCAAATTTGGTTCTTACACAAAAAGTGATAAAATAGTGTTTACTAATTACCTGCATTGAGACTACACTGTTATGTATAAATGCACAGACAGTGTTAAATATGCTCATTTTGGAAGGAGGACACTTTTTGGCTAATGTACGAACGAAAGACGTAATTAAGAAGTTCAAGCTGGAACTGATTGCCGGGGAAGAAGGCATTAACCGCCCGATTACGACAAGTGATATATCAAGACCAGGTTTAGAGATTGCCGGCTATTTCGATTACTACCCGGCGGACAGGATCCAATTAATTGGAATGACAGAGGTGACCTTTGCTGAAAGGCTATCCTCGGGAGAGCGCGGCAACCGCATGGAAAGTCTATGTACTGATGTCACACCGGGCATCATCATTACGAGAGAGCTTCCTGTTCCAATGGAACTGATAGAAGCGGCTGAACGTGAATCAGTGCCGCTCATGCGGACAAAACAGAAAACGACTCGTTTTTCCGGATTATTGACAAATTTTCTAGAAAGCAAGCTGGCGCCAACAACGGCCATTCACGGCGTTTTAGTGGACGTCTATGGGGTCGGTGTCCTAATCATGGGACAAAGCGGTGTTGGGAAAAGTGAAACAGCTCTTGAACTTGTGAAGCGAGGTCATCGTCTTGTTGCTGATGACTGTGTGGAAATCCGCCAAGAAGATGAAAACACCCTCGTTGGTACATCTCCGGAATTAATTGAGCATCTTTTGGAAATCCGCGGCTTGGGAATTATCAATGTCATGACACTATTTGGTGCCGGTGCTGTTTTAAGCCATAAAAAGATTTCTCTTGTCATCAATCTGGAGATTTGGGATCAAACGAAGCAATATGACCGCTTAGGGCTTGACGAAGAGAAAATGAGAATTATTGATACCGACTTGACAAAACTGACGGTACCTGTACGTCCGGGAAGAAACCTTGCTGTTATTCTTGAAGTGGCGGCAATGAATTTCCGTTTGAAACGAATGGGTGTAAATGCAGCAGAAATTTTTACAAACAGGCTTTCGGACGTCATTGAAGACGGCTCACAGGACGATTTCTTATATTAAACAGCCTCCTTCAGGATGAAGGCGGCACATAAGGATTATAGGAGGAGAAAAGATGGAAGATACAATACAGCCATTGAATCCGATAGCGGTCACACTTGGCCCGTTTCAGGTTCATTGGTATGGTGTGATCATCGGGGTGGGGATTATTCTTGCCTTAGGGATTGCGATACGGGAATCTACTCGGCGCGGCTTGCATAAAGATGTGTTTGCTGATTTAATGCTGTGGGCCATTCCGATTGCGATCATTTCCGCCCGTATGTACTATGTGATTTTTGAATGGGATTATTATGCGCGAAACCCGGGAGAAATCATGGCGATATGGAACGGTGGACTTGCGATTCATGGTGCTTTAATTGGTTCGGTGCTGACGGCCTATTTTTTTACGAAAAAAAGAAATATCTCCTTTTGGAAGCTGGCCGATATTGCGGCTCCAAGTCTTATTTTAGGGCAAGCGATTGGCAGATGGGGCAACTTTATGAACCAGGAGGCCCATGGCGGCGAGGTTACACGCGTATTCTTAGAGAATCTGCATCTCCCGGAATTTATTATTAATCAAATGTATATCAATGGGGCGTACTATCATCCAACCTTTTTATATGAATCGGTTTGGAATTTACTCGGCTTCCTTGTATTAATTCTGCTCCGCAGAGTGAATCTTGGCCGGGGAGAGATGTTCCTTACTTATATTATCTGGTATTCTGCCGGGCGCTTTTTTATTGAGGGGATGCGCACAGACAGCTTAATGATTGGCGATCTGCGGATGGCTCAGCTCATATCCATTGGGTTGATTGTCTTTGCCGTCATTGCCTGGATTTACAGACGGATGAAAGGCTATGCAAGTAAACGTTATTTAGATAAAATGAATTAGAGTGACTTCTGTCAAGGGGAATTTTTCCTCTTGCTGGTTTGAAGATAGAGTAAAAGTATATTGTTTCACAAATCCGGACAAAAGGATACGAAGCATCAAGAAAAAAGGAGATAATAGAAATGATCGGGACATTAAAAAGGGGTCTTTTGACTGGATTACAAGTAACATGGACATTTGGAAAAATTATATTTCCGATTACTTTAATCGTTACGATTCTGCAATATACTCCGTTTTTTCCGTGGCTGATGGATCTCATTTCACCATTTATGAATTTACTTGGCCTGTCAGGAGATGCAGCGATTCCGCTCGTCATCGGAAATTTTCTTAATTTATACGCGGCCATCGGTGCGGTTCTGTCCCTTGATTTAACAGTAAAGGAAGCCTTTATCATTGCCGTCATGCTTTCTTTTGCACACAGCATGCTGATTGAATCCGGTGTTGTGTTAAAGGTTGGTGTCAAGCTGTGGATTGTATTAGTGATCCGCATCGGGCTCGCTATTTCCTCAGCGGTTGTCATTAATTTGTTATGGAAGGGCGGCACAGAACCGGCCAAATTTGGTTTCACATCCGCTTCTGAAACACCAGTTCCGGATGGCTGGGTGGAAATTGGTTTGCTTGGTCTGCAGCAGGCCGCTATGGGGGTACTACAGCTTGCGATGATTGTTATTCCGCTTATGTTGGGAATCCAATTTTTGAAGGAAAAGGGCTGGGTTGATGTGTTTGCCGGCTGGATGTCACCGGTGACACGATTTTTGGGTGTAAGTAAAAATACCGCGACAACGCTTGCGGCAGGCCTGACATTTGGTCTTGCCTATGGGGCAGGGGTGATGATACAGGCGGCGAAAGAAGAAGGGGTAACGAAAAAGGATTTAACGATCGCTTTTATCTTCCTCAGCACATGCCACGCGGTTATTGAGGACACCCTTGTCTTTACCTTACTCGGCATACCAGTCTATTATCTTCTTTTAATCCGTTTATCTGTGGCCATCATCCTAACTGTTATCGTGTCAGTCCTTTGGAACCGGTCTGATTTGGCGAAAAGAAAGGAATTGACGTATGACTCATAAGATTTCAACGCTGCTATTTGATTTAGATGGAACATTGATCGATACAAATGAATTAATTATCCAATCCTTCTTGCATACATTGGAGAAATATTATCCAAGCCAGTATAAAAGAGAGGATGTTATCCACTTTATGGGACCGCCGCTTGAAGAAACTTTTTCAAAGGTAGACTCTAAGCGAATGGAACTGCTGCGGCAAACCTATCTTGATTTCAATCGTTCCCAGCACGATCATTATGTGAAAGAATTTGCCGGTGTTTATGAGGCAATTGAAAAGCTGCATAAAGCTGGCTACAAAATGGGAATTGTGACGACAAAACGGAATGAAATTGCGCAAATGGGGCTTCGTTTGATGGGGCTCACCCCGTTTTTCGAAACTGTCGTGGCCTTTGACCATGTGACAAAGGTGAAGCCGGATCCGGAAGGTGTCAACAAAGCGCTTGCTTTCTTTGGCAGCACTCCAGATGAGGCGATAATGATTGGAGATAACTACCATGATATCGAAGCGGGAAAAAACGCCGGGATGAAAACAGCAGGTGTGGCTTGGTCCTTAAAGGGAAAGGAATTCTTGCAACGCTGGTCGCCTGATTATATGCTTGAGACGATGGATGACTTGCTCGATATTCTCGGTGTGATTCAAGGATGAGGAAGACAGAGCGGTATCCTGTGGAGGGAGCCAATTCCTTATGGCATGTCTATAAAACCGTTCCTTTTTGGAAGGTAGTAAAAAATTTCATCGTCATTCAACTGGCGCGCTATACCCCTTTCCTTGCCATGAAAAATTGGCTTTACCGTACCTTTTTACGGATGAAGGTGGGGGAGAAAACGTCTTTCGGTTTAATGGTTATGCTTGATACGATGTTTCCGGAAAAAATAAGTGTCGGTCGCAATTCAGTCATCGGATACAATACGACGATTCTGGCCCATGAATATTTAATAAAAGAATACCGGCTCGGAGAAGTTAAGATTGGCAGTGAAGTAATGATTGGCGCCAATTCTACCATTCTCCCCGGGGTGACAATTGGCGATGGCGCCATTGTCTCTGCCGGAACGCTGGTCCATAAAGATGTTCCTGCAGGTGCCTTTGTCGGCGGAAATCCCATGCAGTTGATTAAAAAAGGGTGAACATGTACCACCCGTAACAGGTGACAGATCCCTTCAGGATTTCTGTCGCCTTTTTTTATTATCTTAGAATGGTGGGTGGACTATTTTCTCTTGACAATATAGTTTTCGGAAGGCTACAATAACTTTAATTTACTAATACATTAGCGAACTAAAGTATTTTGAACTGAGGTGGATAGCGCATGAGTCGCTTATTTATGTTTGAAAAGCCATTAGGCATGAGAGATACATTACCTGAATTATATGAAACAAAGCATTCGGTCCGCACTGCAATCAGCGAAGTGATGAAGCAATGGGGCTATCAATTCATTGAAACGCCGACATTGGAATATTACGAAACCGTTGGTGCTGCCTCTGCTATTTTAGATCAGCAGCTGTTTAAATTGCTTGACCAACAAGGACACACCCTTGTACTGAGACCAGATATGACAGCGCCAATTGCCAGGGTGGCTGCATCAAAGCTGTTGAAGGAGGATTTGCCGCTTCGTCTTGGCTACTCAGCGAATGTTTTCCGTGCCCAGCAGCGTGAAGGAGGCCGTCCGGCTGAATTTGAACAAATCGGGGTGGAATGCATCGGCGATCATACCATTAGCGCCGACGGTGAAAGCATCGCACTCCTAGTCGATTCCTTAACAGAAACCGGTCTCGAAAAGTTCGAGCTTTCTGTTGGGCATATTGGCTTCGTGAAGGAATTTTTTATTGATATATTAGGAACAGAAGAACGTGTCAAAGCCTTAACGACCTTTTTATATGAAAAAAATTACGTTGGCTATCGAGAGCATGTGAAGCAATTAACTTTGTCATCGATTGATAAGCAGCGTCTATTGGATTTCCTCAAGCTGCGCGGTGGAGAAGAGGTCATTGATTGTGCAGTAAAGCTGCTTGAAAATGGAAAAGGGAAAAATGCCCTTCTCGAATTAAAACAGCTGTGGGAGATTTTGACCGATTATGGCCAAGCTGGTACAAAAGTGAAATTAGACTTAACTCTTGTCAGCCACATGAGTTATTATACGGGTATATTATTTGAAGTGTACGCGGATCAAGTTGGATTCCCGATTGCCAGCGGTGGACGCTATGATATGCTATTGAAAAAGTTCGGCAAGGATACAGGAGCAACGGGCTTTGCCATCCGCCTCGATCGGTTATTGGAAGCCTTAGGGAAAATGGAAAGCAACGAACCGTTACAGTGCATTTTATTTAGCAGTGAGCGCCGCAAAGAAGCGATTGCTTTAGCTGTGCAAAAACGAAAAGAGGGCATGAAAGTAGTTCTCCAAGATATTAATGGGGTTACTGATATTGATGCCTGTACAAAAAATTATGATGATATTGTGATGTTAGTTGGAAACGCAGGGAAGGAGCCAGCGCAATGAAAGAGCCATTAATATTTGCCATGCCGAAAGGGCGTATTTTTGAAGAAGCGGCTGCCTTGCTGCGTGAAGCAGGATTCAAGCTGCCGCCGGAATTTGATGATTCACGGAAATTAATTATTGATGTACCTGAGGAGAACTTCCGTTTCATTCTATCGAAACCAATGGATGTGCCGACCTATGTCGAACATGGTGTAGCCGATCTTGGAATTGCCGGAAAAGATGTGATGCTTGAAGAGGACCGCGATGTGTATGAAGTATTGGATTTAAAAATCAGTGCCTGTCATTTAGCCGTTGCTGGTCTGCCGAATACAAAAATGAATGATGTTGCACCGCGTATTGCTACGAAATATCCGCATGTCGCTGCGGCATACTTCCGGGAGCAGGGAGAACAAGTCGAGATTATTAAACTAAATGGTTCGATTGAATTGGCACCGATGATTGGTCTCGCCGACCGCATCGTCGATATCGTCTCAACCGGAAGAACGCTATTAGAAAATGGATTAGTCGAATATGAGGAGATTGTTGATATTACCTCACGCTTGATTGTCAATCCAGTCAGCTACCGCATGAAGGATGAGCGGATTAATGAAATTGTCGACGCCATTTCGACTGTATTAAATAAAGAAACGATCCAGTAGTCAGCAAGAGAAACTAAATTAACGGATTAGGAGCAATGTACTGTGAAAATTATCCAAGTAAATGAAGCAATCTCATTAAAACGATCAGTTGACAGTGGAACGGAAGAACAGCGTGCGATTGTAAAGGATATTATTGCAGCGGTGAAAAGCGGCGGCGATCAGGCTTTATTCGATTATACGGAAAAATTTGACCGTGTCCGTCTTGCTTCATTAACTGTTACAGATGCAGAGATTGAGGAAGCCTATCAAGAGGTTCCAGCTGCGACAGTCGAAATTATTAAAGAAGCAGCACAAAACATTCGGACCTTTCATGAAAAACAACTAAGAAACTCATGGATTACAACAGAAAAAAATGGTACGATGCTCGGCCAAAAAGTTACGCCGTTAGATTCTGTTGGCGTCTACGTACCAGGCGGCACAGCGGCCTACCCATCATCCGTCTTGATGAATGTCGTACCGGCTCAAGTTGCCGGAGTGGAACGGATTGTTATGGTATCACCTCCGGGTCAAGACGGTAAACTTCCGGCCGGTGTCCTCGTGGCTGCGAAGGAATCAGGTGTGAAAGAAATTTATAAAGTCGGCGGCGCTCAGGCAATTGCAGCCTTGGCTTATGGGACAGAGTCGATTGAGTCAGTTGACAAAATTACAGGTCCGGGAAATATCTTCGTCGCACTGGCGAAGCGTGAAGTGTTCGGGGATGTCGATATTGACATGA